>JBBDWW010000232.1:0-4144 GCA_040902645.1 Dongiaceae bacterium
CCGAACTCATCTCCGAGGGCAATGTCGGCATGATGCAGGCGGTCAAGCGCTTCGAGCCGGAGCGCGGCTTCCGTCTCGCGACCTATGCGATGTGGTGGATACGCGCCGCGATCCAGGAATACATCCTGCATTCCTGGTCGCTGGTGAAGATGGGCACCACCGCCGCGCAGAAAAAGCTGTTCTTCAACCTGCGCCGCATCAAGGGCCGCATCCAGGCGCTCGAGGAAGGCGACATGTCGCCCGAGAACGTCACCAAGATCGCAACCGAGCTCAAGGTACCCGAGCAGGACGTGATCGACATGAACCGCCGGCTTTCGGCGCCGGACCATTCGTTGAATGCCCCAATCCGCATCGACGGCGAAGGCGAATGGATGGACTGGCTCGAGGACGACAGCGAGACGCAGGAGACCGAACTCGCCGAACGCGAAGAGCTCGGCCTGCGCAATGCGATGCTGAGCAAGGCCATGAAAGGGCTCAATCCGCGCGAGCGCCATATCCTGACCGAGCGGCGTCTCAAGGACGAGCCGAGCACGCTCGAAGAGCTGAGCCATGTCTACGGCATCAGCCGCGAGCGGGTGCGCCAGATCGAAGTGCGCGCCTTCGAAAAACTGCAGAAATCGATCCGCAACATGGCGGTCGAGCAGAACATGTCGGTCTAGCTACGCTCAGCGACCGATAGAGCAAACAGTCATCGGGCCAGCGGCGAAAACCGCTGGCCCTTTTTCTTTGCGTATTCTCTGCGAAATCGAAGCCGCTAGTCCGCGAACGGATCGGTCACCAGGATCGTGTCGTCGCGTTCCGGGCTGGTCGAGAGCATCGCGACCGGCGCATCGATCAGCTCCTCGATGCGGCGAATATATTTGATCGCGGTCGCCGGCAGGTCGGCCCAGGAGCGCGCGCCCCGCGTCGATTCCGACCATCCCTCAAATGTCTCGTAGACCGGCTGCACCGCGGCCTGGCGCGCGATGCCGGCCGGCAGATGGTCGAGCGTCTCACCGCCGAGCGTATATCCGACGCAGACTTTCAGCGTCTCGAACCCGTCCAGCACGTCGAGCTTGGTGAGCGCGATGCCGTCGATACCGCCGATAAGGGCGGCCTGGCGCACCATCACCGCGTCGAACCAGCCGCAGCGCCGCTTGCGGCCCGTGACGACGCCGAATTCCTTGCCGAGCTTGCCGAGCCGTTCGCCGATGTCGTCGGTCAGCTCGGTTGGAAACGGCCCGCTGCCAACCCGCGTCGTGTAGGCCTTGGTGATCCCAAGCACATAGTGGATCGCGCCGGGCCCGAGCCCGGACCCCGCCGCCGCCTGGCCCGATACCGTGTTCGACGAGGTGACGTAAGGGTAGGTGCCGTGATCGATGTCGAGCATCACGCCCTGTGCGCCTTCAAACAAAATGCGTTCGCCACGCCGGCGCATCTCGTGCAAATGCGACCAGGCGTTCCGCGCAAAGGGCAGGATCTTCGGCGCCACCGCCAGAATTTCCTCGCGCAGCGCGCGCCCATCGACGGGATCCGCCCCCATGCCTTTGAGCAAGGCGTTGTGATGCGCAAGCAGCGCCTCGATCCGCGTATCCAGCTCTACGGGATCGGCCAGATCGCAGACCCGGATCGCGCGGCGCGCGACTTTGTCCTCGTAGGCGGGACCGATGCCGCGACCGGTCGTGCCGATCTTATCGGGCCCGCGTTGCTCTTCGCGCAATTTGTCGAGCCGGCTGTGCAGCGGCAGGATCAGGGATGCGTTGTCGGCCAGCATGAGATTGTCCGGCGTCACGGCGACGCCCTGCTTGCGCACGGTCTCGATCTCGTTCAGCAGCGCCCAAGGATCGACGACCACGCCGTTGCCGATGATGCCGAGCTTGCCCGGCCGCACGACGCCGGACGGCAGCAGGCTCAGTTTGTAGGTCTGGTTGCCGACGACGAGCGTATGGCCGGCATTGTGCCCGCCCTGGAATCGCACCACGACATCGGCGCGCTCCGAGAGCCAGTCGACGATCTTGCCCTTGCCTTCGTCGCCCCACTGGGCGCCCACGACTGCCACATTCGCCATCGACCTATTGCCCCATCTCGTTCGCTGTCCGTCAGACCGGAAGCGGCCGGTCGCCATCCAGCCAGTGATCGCAGCCGAGTCGCTTCGCTTCGGCCGCATTGTCGCGCGACGGCGCAAGCCCAGCGATGGTAATCCAGCCATCCGCGCGCAACGCGGCGCCGCGGGCGCGATCGCTGCCGGCCGGCAGATAAATCCGGCGCATCCGTGCAGCCGCCGGCAGCGCCTGCAACACGGCATCGAGGTAAAGGCTGAAGCCGGTCGACGGATCGCCCGCCGCGCTCAGATAACGGCCGCCGCGCCCGAGCTCGCCGCGCGCGCTCGGCGCAAAGAGACTGAACCCGACACCGGTGTGATACTCGAAGCCACGATGTTCGAGCGGATCGACAGTCAGCGTCAGTTCGGGCGCCGCGCGACGCACCGCATCGACCACCGCGACGAGTTCCTCGCGCGATGCCGCTGCATCCGCCGGCAGATCGATCGCCGCGAGCGCCTTGAGCGCAGTACCTGCTTCACCCGAAACGGCCAGCAGCCGATCGATCAGTGCGACGTCGCGACCCAGCAACCGGCGGCATTCGCCGGCATCGCGCCGATCGAGCGCGAGTGTCAGCGCTGCCGCCTTGTCCGCTGCAAGACCGAGCGACGCGGCAACGCCCGGCACCAGCGTTGCGATGTTGAGATCGACGGTGATCGCACCGATGCCGACTGCGGCGAGGCCCTCGGCCGCAACGACGATCGCTTCCGCATCGGCCGCGGGGCCCTCGGCACCGATCAGCTCGGCGCCGACCTGGCCGAGTTGGCGGCCCGGCTGCAGCGCCGTGCCGCGCACGCGCAACACCTGGCCGGCATAGGAAAGACGCAAGGGTCGCGCGACGCCGGCAAGGCGCGCCGCTGCGATTCGCGCTACCTGCGGCGTCATGTCGGCGCGCAGACCCATCATCCGCTGCGAGACCGGATCCATCAGGCGGAAGATATGCGCCGACATCGCCGCACCCGCCCCGGTCAGCAGGCTGGTTTCGAACTCCATCAGTGGCGGCTTGACGCGGTCATAGCCATGCCGCGCGAACGAGCCCATCAGCCCTTCGACCACGGCGGCTTCCCGCCCCGCATCCGGCGGCAGCAGGTCGCGGAACCCTTCGGGCAGCAACGCATCTTCCTTGACGAAAGTCATCGGCTTCGTTCGTTCGGGGTTCAGCGGGACGCGGCTTTCCTAGCGGCTCACGGGCGCGAGCGCCAGTTCGAAATAGCGCAGCCGCGGATGGCGGTGGGTGCCATAGGGCGGGATCTCGCGAAAGCCCAGCAAACGATAGAGCGATTGCGCCGCCACCATCGCATCCACCGTATCGAGTCGCATGGCGCGATAGCCGCGCGACCGGGCGAGTTCGAGCGCGGTTTCGGTCAGCCGGCGTCCGAGCCCCAGCCCGCGCGCCGCCGGCCGCAAATAGAGCCGCTTGATCTCGCAGAGGCCGTCATCGAGCGGCCGCAGGCCGAGGCAGCCCACGATCGCATCGTCGACCGCGGCGAGCCACAATCCGCCCTGCGGCGGCGCATAGTCGCCCGGCAGGCTCGCAAGTTCCTCATTGAAGCCCTGGAAGCAGAGGCTGAAATCGAGCGTGCCGGCATATTCGAGGAACAACGTCCGAATGGCTTCGATATCCGATGCAACGGTCGCCGTGCGGATCTCGATCGCGCCGCCTTCGGTCGACGCTCGCGCGACATTCTTCCCGGCTGCTTCGGCGATGCTCATGCCGCCTTGCCCGCGGCGCGGATTTCGGCCGACACGCTATCGACGATCTTGCCGATCAGCGCCTCGTCCTCGCCCTCGACCATCACCCGGACGACCGGCTCGGTGCCTGATTTGCGCACCAGAATCCGGCCCTTGCCGCCCAGCGCCGCCTCGCCGTCGCGGATCGCGCGCTGCACGACCGGCCGCGCCAGCACATCGCCGCCATCGACGCGAATGCTCTCGAGCCGCTGCGGCATCGCTGTGAAGCGTCGACACGCAACGCTGGCCGGCTGTTTCATCGGCACGGTGACGGCCAGAACCTGCAGCGCCGCCATCAGCCCGATGTCGGCCACCTGGAATCGGGCGCACGAGTT
>JBBDWW010000233.1:0-4137 GCA_040902645.1 Dongiaceae bacterium
TGCGCCTTCATCGCAAAAACATAGGCGCGGTTGAGGCTGTCCTCATCCGCGCCCGGGTCGTAGGTTTTGATGAGTTCGACGAGTTCGTATTGCCGGATCATCGTCTTGCGCCGCCGTTACAAGGCCAGCGCGCGACCATCGGCATCATCCACGGATGCGCCGTCGGTCGCCGGCAGATTACATGGGCGGCACGCCGGCCTGCGTTCAGGGGCGATCGGTGCCATTGCCCTCCGACGTCGATGCAGACGGGTCGTCCTCGAAACGGGCGCCGGCCATGGCCTCGTCCATTTCGTCGGTCTCGCCATCCTCTTCCTTTTCAGGTTCGGCCTGGGCCTGGATCATGTCCTCGAGCAGTTCCGAGGACGGCGTCGAACCGAAACCGCTCTCCTCTTCCGGCTCGTCGACCTCGGCATGCTTCTGCATGCTCTGGATGATCCGGGTGTTGAGCTCGTCGGTGATGACGGTGCCGTCGGCGATCTCGCGCAACGCAACGACCGGATTCTTGTCGTTGTCGCGCTCGACGCTCAAGGTCGAACCGGCCGCGATGTCGCGCGCGCGACGCGCGGCATACATGACCAGCTCGAAACGGTTGGGAACCCTGAGGACGCAATCCTCTACGGTGACGCGTGCCATTGTTCGTCGCCCTCCAAAAACACGGCAATGTGGCGGATTTCTGCGAATATATGGAGCAACCGCCGCTAAGGCAAGGGAATCCGGCGATTATTCCGCTTCGACCGCCGGTCCGGCGAGGCGGATCCGCTGGCCCGGCGGCAGTTTCTCCGCCAATACCGCCGCACTTTCGCCGAGCAGCGGATGACGCCAGGAAGGCGCGATTTCGGCCAGCGGAAGCAGCACAAAGGCGCGATCCTGGAGCCGCGGGTGCGGCAGGATCGGCCCCGCCTCGCCCGCGAGCACGCGATCGCCATAGGCCAGCAGATCGAGATCGAGCGCCCGGGCCTCGTTGCGGACCCGCCGGATGCGGCCAAATGCCGCCTCCACCCGATGCAGCAGGGCCAGCAACTCAGCCGGATCGAGCGCGGTCTCGACCTCGACCACGCCGTTTACGAACCAGGGCTGATCCGCGACCGGCACAGGCTCGCTTTCGTACCAGCGCGAACGGCGAACCGTCCGAACGCCCGCCGCCGCCAGTTCAACCAAAGCCGCTTCGAGCTGCGCCTGCGGATCGCCATGCGGTCCCGACAAATTGGACCCGAGGCCGATAAAGATACGTTCATCCGGGGCGAGTACCATTCTATTGCCTCTTGTCAGGCCGCTTCCGCTTGCGCATCAATGCGCCTCGCTTCCGTTCCGCCGGATCACCGGCGCATTCCATTTGAGTGACGGCAGCTTTGACCATCGATCATTGCAGCAAAAGGATTGAACACCAATGAACATGAACTTTCATCCGCAGGAGCGCGTTGCCGTCTTCATCGACGGCGCGAATTTATATTCGGCTGCGAAGACTCTCGGATTCGACATCGACTATCGGCGCCTGCTCACCAGCTTCAACGAAAAATGCCGGCTGATCCGCGCCTTCTATTATACGGCGCTGGCCGAAGACCAGGATTACTCACCGATCCGCCCCCTGGTCGACTGGCTGGACTATAACGGTTACACGATGGTCACGAAGCCGACCAAGGAGTTCATCGATTCCATGGGCCGCCGCAAGGTGAAGGGCAACATGGATGTCGAGATCGCCGTCGATGCGATGGAGATGGCCGATCGCATGGATCACATGGTGCTGTTCTCGGGCGATGGCGATTTCCGTTCGCTGCTCGAGGCCGTGCAGCGCCGCGGCGTGCGCTGCACCGTCGTGAGCACGACGCGGACCCAGCCGCCGATGGTCGCCGACGAGTTGCGCCGGCAGGCCGACCAGTTCATCGATCTGCAGGATCTCGCCGAGACAATCCAGCGCGCGGTGCCGGCACCGCGCGGTCCCGCCGACGAATACGTCTAGGCGGGTTCCGTACAGGAGCGGGGGATCGCGGCGCATGCCCGCGCACATGCAGGGTTTCGCCAACCCGCCGCGCGACTGCCCGCTCTGTCCGCGACTGGCGGCGTTCCGGGCGGCCAACCGATCCGCCAACCGGGCGGGCGAACCCGATTGGCATAATGCGCCGGTGCCCGGTTTCGGCACTCTCGACGGGCGGCTTCTGATCGTCGGGCTTGCGCCCGGTCTCAAGGGCGCCAATCGCACGGGACGACCGTTCACCGGCGACTATGCCGGCGATCTGCTCTATCCGACCTTGCAGGATTTCGGTTTCGCCGTCGGCGAATATCGCCAGCATGTCGAAGACGGGTTGCAGCTTGTCGATGCGCGGCTGACCAACGCGGTGCGCTGCGTGCCGCCGCAGAACAAACCCATTGGCAGCGAGATCGCGACCTGCAATGCGTTTCTTGCGACCGAGATCGCGGCGATGAACCGGCTCGAGGCGATCCTCGCTCTGGGGCGCATCGCACATGAGGCGGTCCTGCGCGCGCTCGGCCTCAAATTATCGGCGGCCAAATTCGCGCATAACGCACGGCACGCCATCGCGGGGCGGCGGCTTTACGACAGCTATCATTGCTCGCGGTACAACACCAACACCGGACGCCTCACGGTGGCGATGTTCCGGCAGGTGTTCGAGCAGATAAGGCAGGATTTGAAAGGTTGAGGTGGGGTGGTTCGTTTCTTACCACAGAGACACAGAGATCAGCGAGAGACCGATTGTCTCGTCGTCCTCTTGTCTCTGTGGTGAGATCCTTTTTACCCCCCACCCTCACCCTCCCCCTCATGTCGCGGTCGGCCGCGACCGATCGCGGCGTGGGGGAGGGAAAGTAAGGGTAAGTCGCGGTCGGCCGCGACCGATCGCGGCATGGGGGAGGGACGTAAGTGCAGGTCGTTGCGCGGCCGCTCAGGCCTTGTTCCGGTTGCGCAGCGCGCGGGCCTTTTCGCGGTCCCAGTCGCGGCGTTTCAGCTCTTCGCGCTTGTCGACCTTGCGCCGCCCGCGCGCGAGGCCAAGCTGGACCTTGGCGATGCCGCGATCGTTGAAATAGATCGAGAGCGGCACGATCGTCATGCCTTCGCGCGAGATCGAACCGAGCAGCCGCTCCATTTCGCGGCGATGCACCAGCAATTTGCGCGGTCGCATCGGCGCATGGTTGTTGCGGCTCGCGCCGGCATATTCGGGGATATGCGCGTTGACCAGATAGAGTTCGCCGTCGCGATCGACCGCGAAGGCTTCGCCGATCGACGCACGACCGCCGCGCAGCGATTTCACTTCGGTGCCGGTCAGGATGATTCCGGCCTCGAACGTGTCCTCGATCTCAAAGTTGAACCGGGCCTTGCGGTTCTGGGCCGCGACCCGCGTCGGCGCGTCTGCCCTGGCCATGACATTCAGTTAATCAGGCCGACGGATACCATTGCATCGCGCACGCGCGTCTTGGTGCTGTCGGCAATTTCGCAGAGCGGCAGGCGCGTGTCGGCGCGGCAGCGGCCAAGCAGACTCGCCGCATATTTGACCGGTCCGGGACTGGTTTCGCAGAACAGCGCCTGATGCAGTGGAAACAGCCGTTCGTTGATTTCCATCGCGCGCGAGAGATTGCCGCGACCCCAGGCCTCGTGCATTTCCGCCAGCAGGCGCGGCGCGACATTGGCGGTCACCGAGATGCAGCCGTCCCCGCCCTGTGCCAGCAGCGGCAATGCCGTCGCATCCTCGCCGGAGAGCTGGCAGAAGCCGTTGCCGATGCGGATTTTGGTCGCGAGCGGCCGCGCCAGATCCTGCGTCGCATCCTTGACGCCGACAATGTTCGGCAGCTCGGCGAGACGCGCCATGGTCTCGACCGACATGTCGACCACGCTGCGGCCGGGAATATTGTAGATGACGATCGGAATCTCAACCGCATCGTGGATCGCCTTGAAATGGCGATACTGCCCTTCCTGCGTCGGCTTGTTGTAATAGGGCATGACGATCAGCGCGCCGTCGGCACCCGCCTCCTTGGCATGGCGCGTGAGCAGGATCGCTTCGGCCGTCGAATTCGAGCCGGTTCCGGCGACCACCGGGACCCGACCGTTCGCCGCCGCGACGCAGAGTTCGACGACCCGCATATGTTCGGCATGGCTGAGCGTCGGCGATTCGCCGGTGGTGCCGCAGGGCA
>JBBDWW010000234.1:0-4129 GCA_040902645.1 Dongiaceae bacterium
ACATGGTAAACCACAAAGCCTGCGCGGGAGACCGCTATCCGATCGACACGCTGTTCATGTACATGGCGAACATGAGCTGGAACTCGGCGATGAACACCGCCGGCACCATGCGCATGCTGACCGACAAGGATGCGGCGACCGGCGAATACAAGATCCCGCATATCATCTATTCCGATGCCTATTTCTCCGAGATGGTCGCCTATGCCGACCTCATATTGCCGGACACCACCTATCTCGAACGGCATGATTGCATCTCGCTGCTCGACCGGCCGATCAGCGACGGCGATGGCGTCGCCGATTCGATCCGCCAGCCAGTGGTCAAACCGGATCGCGACGTGCGCCCCTTCCAGGATGTGCTGCTCGATCTCGGCGCGCGCCTGAAACTGCCGGGCTGCATCAACGAGGATGCGACGCCGCGTTATCCCGGCGGCTATCCCGACTATATGGTCAATCACGAGCGCAAGCCCGGCACCGGCATGCTGGCCGGCTGGCGTGGCCATGACGGTGCGCTGATCGGGCGCGGGCCGAAAAATCCGAATCAGCTCGACCGCTACAAACGGAACGGCTGCTTCTGGCACACCGAGATTCCGGAATCGGGACGTTATTACCGTTTCGCCAATCGCGACTATCTGGAATGGGCGGTCGGCATGGGGTTCATCGATCGCGTCGAACCGCTGACCCTGCAGCTCTATAGCGAGCCGCTGCAGAAATTCCGGCTCGCCGCCGAGGGTCATGGCACAGCACAGCCGCCCGATTCCGAACGCACGCGCATCAGGACCTATTTCGATCCGCTGCCGTTCTGGTATCCGCCCTTCGAGGAAACCGCGTTCAAGGATTCGGATTATCCGCTGCATGCGATCACGCAACGGCCGATGCATATGTACCACTCCTGGGGCACGCAGAACGCCTGGCTGCGGCAGATCCAGACGCAGAATTTCCTCTATGTCGGACAGGAAGCCGCGCGCAAACACGCGCTTGCCGACGGCGACTGGGTCTGGATCGTGAGCCCGCATAGTCGCGTCAAGGCACCGATCCGCATCATGGATGGCGTCAACGAGGACACGGTCTGGACCTGGAACGCGATCGGCAAGCGCGCCGGCGCCTGGTCGCTCGCGCCCGACGCGCCCGAAGCGAACAAGGGATTCCTGCTCAACCATGTGATCTCGGAATTGCTGCCGCCGCGCGCCGACGGCTATCGCTATTCCAATTCCGATCCGGTGACCGGACAGGCCGCCTGGTACGATCTGCGCGTACGTCTCGAGAAATGCGCGGTCGAGGAAGCGGGCGAAACCGAGCCGCGTTTCGAAACCCTGCCGCGCCCGACCGGGCTGCCCGAACCTCTCGCGCTGCTGCGCTACGGCGCGCGCTTCCGCCGCAAGGCCGATCGAAAGTCGCAGCCGTGACCAGCCTGCCGAAGGAACGCGGGGCGAAGCGGCTCGGGCTCGTCATCGATCTCGACATCTGCGTCGGATGTCATGCCTGCGCTGTTGCCTGCAAGGAGTGGAACAGCGGCGGGCATGCAGCACCTTTAACCGATTTCGCACCATACGGCGCCGAGCCCGACGGCGTCTGGTTCAACCGCGTGCACAGTTTCGAGACCAAATTGGACGGGGAAACGAACACCGTCCATTTTCCGCGCTCCTGCCTGCATTGCGAGAAGCCGGCTTGCGTCGAAGTCTGTCCGACCGGCGCCTCGTTCAAGCGCGCCGAGGACGGCATCGTGCTGGTCGACGAGGATCTCTGCATCGGCTGCAAGCTCTGTTCCTGGGCATGCCCGTACGGCGCGCGCGAATACGACGCGAACGAGGGGGTGATGAAAAAATGCACGCTCTGCATCGATCGCATCTACAACGAGAATCTCGACGCAGCCGAGCGCGTGCCGGCCTGCGTCTCCTGCTGTCCGGTCAACGCACGGCATTTCGGCGACCTTGCCGACCCCGAATCCGACGCGTCGCGCCGCGTGGCGGAAAGGGACAGCGTCGACTTAATGTCCGAGCTCGGTTACGAGCCGGTCAACAAGTATCTGATGCCGCGATCGCGCCGAAATCGCGTTACCTATCCTGAGACGTCGAACGGAATGATTCCGATCGTGCAGCCGGATGAAAGCGGGTCGACCCTGCATCCGTTCCTGCGCTGGGTCGACCGCATGCTGAGCGACTGAAACATGCATCCGGCGCTTTCGGTTATCGTCTTCACGGTTTTGTCGGGCATCGGCTATGGGATGCTGTTCTGGCTTGCCGTCAATGCCGCGGCGGGCTGGGGAGATGGGACCGGGACCGGCCCCTGGGTTTCCGACCGCGCATTCGGGATTGCCGCCTTCGGCCTCGCCTTTGCGACGATCGTGGCGGGGTTGCTGTCCTCGACGCTGCATCTCGGCCATCCGGAACGCGCCTGGCGCGCTTTCTCGCAATGGCGCTCTTCATGGCTGTCACGCGAAGGCGTCGCATCGGTATTCACCTTTGTACCGACGGGCCTGTTCGCAATCGGCTGGATACTTTTCGGCCGTGCCGACGGATTGTGGGTCGTCGTCGGCATCGCCGGCGCCGGCTTGTGCCTGGCGACGGTTTACTGCACGGCGATGATCTACGCCTCGCTCAAACCGGTACCGGCGTGGAATACGGACCAAGTGCCGGTGCTCTATCTCCTGTTTTCGCTCGGCAGCGGCGGGATCTGGCTGGCCGCCCTTCGCCATGTCTTCGAAATCCCGCCTGGCTTCAGCGACGAATGGGTACCGGTTGTCCTGATCCTGGCTTTCCTGCTCAAGCTTCATTACTGGCATTGGATCGATGGCGGACGAACAGACGGCATACGCTTCTTCGGCAGACCGAATTTCCCGGCAATCTCCAGCGCGATCGGCGTGCCGTCTGAAGCGGTGCGGCCGCTGGACGAGCCGCACACGCAGCAGAACTATCTGATGAAGGAGATGGGCTTTGTCGTCGCGCGACGGCACGTGCGCAAGCTGCGTGCCATCGCCCTCGTTTTATGGGTCATCGCCGTGGTGGCCTCGTTCATTCAGTCCGACGGGGGACTGCTCGTGACCGTGGCCGCTCTGGTCGGTGCGCTGGCGATGACCGCCGGCCTGCTGATCGAGCGTTGGCTCTTCTTCGCCGAAGCGAAACACACCGTCATGCTCTATTACCGGGACAACGGAGTGCGCTGAGTCGAGAGCCTATCCCAGTTGCGGATAGCCAAGTTCGGCCGCGTGTTGTTCCATCCGGTTGATCGCCAGATAGGCATCGTCCGGCAGCACCACGATACCGGACAGAAACAGCGCATCGCGCACGGCCGCCAGCGCCGGATCGAGCATCGCCTCGGTGAGAGCGGCACGCAGTTTTTGGACCTGATCCTCGTCCGCATCGCCCGCCGTCACGAACGGCAGCCCCGGCATCTCCGTTGTCATGTCGAGCACGCGCAGGTTCGAGACCTCGGACGGCCGATAGCGCTCCAGATAGGCCCAGGTGACGCAGTCGATCGCCGCGACATCGGCCTCGCCGTCGGCGACCGCGCGGATGCTGGCCTCGTGCCGGCCGGATTCGATGACGCGATCGAAGAATCGACCTTCCCGGCTGAACGGCGCCACGGCGGCGCGCAGCGCGTTCATGCCGGACTGCGATTGCATGTCGTTGAAGGCCGCGGTCGCACCGCGCAGATCGTCGAGCCGGCCGATCGGCGCATCGGCGCGCACAATGATCGCACTACGATAGGTGCCGCGACCGCAACCTTCGACGGCATAGCTCGGCGTCGCGACATAGGTCACGCGATCCTTGAGGCGATGGCGGAACGGATAGCCGCAGGTCTGGCTCAGCAGCAGACCTGGCTCGAGCCAATGCGCCTCATGGTCGGTCGGGTGTTCGAGGCGCGCCGGTACGTCCGCAATGCCTTCGGCGCGCATGTGCGAGGCGAGCCGGTTCCAGAAGGCGTCGGTGACAGCCCGCAATTCCGGCAGGTCATACATCGGCAGACCGGCGCGCATCATGTCGCGTTGGGTGGGTTGTCCGGGTACTTCGGCAGATCGTCGGCGATCTCGTAATAATCGCCCTTATGCGCGACGAAGATGTGATGGCCGAGCGCGAGGCCGACGGCGCTCTCCAGCGATCCCGGTGCGATATCCATGTTCGGATAATCGTCG
>JBBDWW010000235.1:0-4124 GCA_040902645.1 Dongiaceae bacterium
TTCTATGAGGGCGGCATCGCCGCCTCGATCGAAACCGACATGCGCGAGGCCGGCGGCTGGCTCGATCGCAAAGACCTTGCCGCCTATCGCGCGACGCTTTCGCCTGCGCTCGCGATTCCCTATCGCGATGCGAGCGTACAGACCGCGCCCGGCCTCACCGCCGGTCCGACCCTGCAGCGCGTGCTGGGCATCTGGACCGAGGAATGGGCGGCGACGGGTGCGAAACCCGATGGTGCCGCGTATGCGGTTTATGCCCGCGCACTCGAGCGCGCCTATCGCGAACGCTTCGATGAGCTCGGCGACGATGCCGAGGCGAAGACGCAGCCCGCCTGCACGACCCATCTTTCGGCGGTCGATCGCGACGGCAATATGGTGTCGCTGACGCAGACATTGCTGTCGCGCTTCGGATCCAAGCTTATGCTGCCGTCGAGCGGCATCATGACGAACAACGCGATCATGTGGTTCGATCCGCGCCCCGGCCGGCCCAATTCGCTTGGGCCCGGCAAGCGGCCGCTCTCAAATATGTGTCCGACCATCGTCGCGAAGAACGGCGTGCCGCAGGTTGCACTCGGCGCATCGGGCGGGCGGCGGATCATGCCGGCGGTCGCACAACTCGTTTCCTTCCTTACCGATTACGGATTGGATCTCGAAACCGCGATGGCCCAGCCGCGCATCAATGCGACCGGCGACGGCCGCGCCACCGTCGATCCGCAGATTCCCAATTCCGACCGGCGGACGATTGCGGCGGCGATCGACACCGTATCGGGCGAACGTTCGGTCTATCCGGTGCTTTATGCGGCGCCACAGGCGGTCGCCCGCGATCCATTGTCCCGGCGCAACAAGGGTACCGCCGATCCGGCCTTGCCCTGGTCTGGCGCGGTCGCGGAGCCGGATTAAGGGATCATTTTCCAGCCGGCCATTCTGGACAAAGCCGGGCCGAATGAAGAGACTCCGCAGCCAACAAAAAACCGGGCTTCAGGAAGACGGGCTTAAGACAGGGGGATTCGACGATGGCGCGTAAGACCAAAGCCAAGGCCAGGAAAACCACCGCCAAACGCAGGACTGCGAAAAAATCGGCAAAACCCAAAACCGCCCGGAGCGCGAAGCGCAAGACTGCGGCGAAGTCCGCGAAGCGCAAGACAGCGAAGAAGTCCGCAAAGCACAAGACTGCGGCGAAGTCCGCGAAGCACAAGACGGCGAAGAAGGCGGCGAAACGCAAAACTGCGATTAAGAAGGTCGCTGGAAAAAAGACCAAAGTGCATGCCCCGGCCAAAACCAAAGCGAAGAGCAAGGCGCCAGCGCGCGCGACATCGAAGCCGAAGATTGTGGCGCGCAGCAGCGGCGGCAAGAAATCCTACAATATCGTCTTCTATCCCGAGGCCGCGTTCGGTCCGGCGCTGAACAGCGTCGGCATCGCCCAGCAACTGAAGAAGATGGGGCACAATCCGATCTTTGTCGCCGATTCGGGCTTCAAGGGCGTGTTCGAAGGCTATGGCTTTCCCGAATATCTCGTGGACATGTCCGGCGGCATGCCGCCCGAGGAGGCAGCGCGCTTCTGGTCGGATTTCATCGCCGGCCATCTGCCGCATTTCCGGCTCTCGCCGATAAAGCAGGTGCGCACCTATGTGGTGCCGGTCTGGGAGATGATCGTCGACACCGCGATCAACTCGCACAAGATGCTGACCCGGCATCTCAACAGCCTGAAGCCGGACATCGTGTGCGTCGACAATGTGGTCCTGTTTCCCGCGATCAAGACGACGGGCAAGCCCTGGGTTCGTGTCGTCTCCTGCTCGGAGAACGAGATCCACGATCCCGATATTCCGCCGCATCTCTCGGGCTGCGGCGAGGGCGATAAGGAATGTTACGAGGCCTATAACCGCGAGTTCCTCGCAGCGGTCAAACCCTGCCATGAGCGATTCAACGAATTCCTGCGTTCGGTCGATCATCCGCCCTATGAGCTTGGCGAGTTTTTCGAGGCTTCGCCCTCGATGAATCTTTTGCTCTATCCTTCGCATCTGCGCTTCAACCGGCGTTACCCGCTCGATCCGAAGCGCTTCCAGTATCTCGATGGCTGCGTACGCGACGAAGGCAAGTACCGGGTGCCGACGTTCGAGAAGAACAACGACAAGAAGCTGATCTATGTCAGCTTCGGTTCGCTCGGCTCGGCCGATATCGAGCTCTACAAGCGCATGCTCACCTTGTTCGGCCGCCTGCCCTACCGGTTCCTGATGAATGTCGGCGAGTACTAGAGCCAATATTCCGACGTGCCGGGCAATGTGATTCTCGAAAGCTGGTATCCGCAGCCGGCGGTGCTGCCGCATGTCGACATGTTCATCCATCACGGCGGCAACAACTCGTTCAACGAGGCGCTTTATTTCGGCAAGCCGTCGATCATCATGCCTTATTGCTGGGATGGGCTCGACAATGCGGCGCGCATCGACGACACCGGCTATGGCGCGAAGCTGCCGCGCTACGACTGGACCGAGGCACAGTTTGAGAAAACCATCGCGCGATTGCTTTCCGACCGCACGATGGCCGGCAAGCTTGCCGCCTGTTCGCGCACGATGAAGGCCGCGCGCGGGCCGGAGAAGGCTGCCAAACTGATCGTCGAAGCGGCGGCCCGGGGCTGAGCGATTGATTGAGCACACATCTTTAGTAGATTGGCTGGCCGCGCTACTCACGCCGGTAATTGGTGTGATTGCAATCTACGTTGCATGGCAGCAATGGAAACTTAACAAACGACGACTCAAGCTCGATCTTTTTGATAAACGATGTGAAGTCTACAAAGCAGTCAAAGAACTTCATTCGAATATTATAGTTCACGGATATGCAAGCGAAGAAATAATAGGAAAATTCCAGCTCACGACAATTGATTGTGTGTTTTTACTCGACCAAAGATTGGATGTATCAATGCAATCGCTGACAAAAAAAGCGCTGGAACTACTTTCTATGGAAGAAGAATCAAAAGCTTTATTACCTGGAGAGGAACGGCAACAGCAGATACAGGTCAAGCATAAACGTCGTCGGGAGATTATGA
This sequence comes from Dongiaceae bacterium, assembly GCA_040902645.1. GTDB lineage: Bacteria > Pseudomonadota > Alphaproteobacteria > Dongiales > Dongiaceae > JAWXBK01. The sequence continues at coordinate 3,038 of JBBDWW010000235.1, forward strand.
ATTCGCTCGACAATGCAAAGAAGCTTTTCCTTCCATTTCTTCAAATCGACAAATAGCACCAAAACAGAAGGGCTGACTATATCATGCTCATATCCTCCGCCCCGCATATCCCGGCGGCCCGCCAGTACAACGACCTGGTGGACTGGGGCATGCAGCCCGACATGATCGACGGCCAGTCGCAATCTTCGGGCCGCCTGCTCTATAAGCGCGACGAGAACGGCGAACGCGCGATCGAAAGCGGGCTCTGGGTCTGCACGCCCGGCTCGTGGCGGCTCTCCATGCCGGGCGACGAGATTTGCTATTTCCTCGAAGGCCGCGCGGTCTACACCGAGCATAACGGCGATACCATCGATGTCGGGCCGGAGACGGTCGTGCATTTTCCGTCCGGCTGGAGCGGCCGCTGCGATGTCACATCGACATTGCGCAACACGTACATGCTCGCGCGCACGCCGGCGACGATCGATCGCGAAGCGACGCCGGTCATGTACAAGCCGCTCGAAATTTCGAAGCTGGTCGATTGGGGCGCGGTTCCGACCATGATCGAGGGTCAGTCGGTCACTTCGGGTCGGCTGCTCTACAAGGGGCCGGGCGGGCGCAGTGAAACCGGCATCTGGGTCTGCACGCCGGGTACCTGGAATTGTCACGTCACCAGCGATGAATATTGCCATTTCATCGCCGGGCGCAGCACCTATACGCATGAGAGCGGCGAATTGATCGAGATCAAGCCGGACACGGTTGCGTTCTTTCCGAAGGATTGGCGCGGCGTGTGCCAGGTGCACGAGACGGTGCGCAAGGTCTACATGATCCGCTGATCGCCGCCTCTTGCGGCAAGCATCTGCGTAAGTATCCCAGTGCCGCGCGCGATAATTTATGTGCGTGCGATCACGATTTCTTCAAACCGCATCGCATCGATTGACGCGCGCCAAGGCTCGGCGCAGCATTTTCCCGTCGGTGCCTGTCGCCGATGGATCTTTCATCCGTTGCAACCAACATAGAGGAGGATGCGGACCTGCATGGAACCACCGAAGCAGCAACCCCGGCTCCGCCTCGATGCGGAGCCACGGTCCTGAAGGATCCGCGCGCGAAC
>JBBDWW010000236.1:0-1893 GCA_040902645.1 Dongiaceae bacterium
GGGGGGGTGTTGGTCGGGCCCCGTCACCAGCAGCCCGGTTTCCTCGAAGGTCTCCCGGATCGCGGCGCGCAGCAGCGGCATCGGATTGCGCCGGCTATGCCCGATCGCGAGCTGGCCGGCGAGGCCATCGGCGATCGCTTCGGGATAACCGGATTGCGCCATGTCGCCGGGATCGACCCGGCCGCCAGGAAACACATAAATGTCGGGCAGGAAGCTGGCGCGGCGATGGCGCCGTCCCATCAGCACCTCGGGTCCGTCGGAACCCTCGCGCATCAGGACGATCCCGGCCGCATCCACGGGGCGTACCGGCTTCATCCCTGTCGAACCTTTAGGGCTGCGTCGCTTCGGGAAGCTTCTGTTCGCTCGACACGGTCAGCGTCGGTTCGCCGGTGAGCTGGATCGCGCGGCGATAGAGCGCCGGGTTGTGCAGCAGGTCGATCGCGAGTTCGAGATCGGCCGGCTGGTCGGCGCGACGCAGCGGACAGGTCGCCCGCAGCGCCTGGAGCCCGACCATATCGCCCGGCGTGACCGAGTTGCGCCATACCGTCGGTATCGGCGGCAATTTGTCGCTGCCGAGCAAGGCGATCAACGCCGCCGGATCGGCGTTCTCGTCGGCGGTGCAGATCGTCGGCAGCACGCCGAGATCGTTCAAAGTGTAACCGGACGGCGCGTGGAAGCGCGCCCATGTCAACGTCAGCTCGCCATCGTTTGGCATGCGCAACACCGTCTGCACGGTGCCCTTGCCGTAAGAGTTGCTGCCGACGACGACGGCGCGGCCGGTATCCTGCAAGGCGGCCGCCACGATCTCGGAGGCCGATGCGGAATTGCCGTTGATCAACACAATGATCGGCTTGCCGTCGGTTTCGTCGCCGCTTGTCGCCTCGAAATATTGATGGCTGTCGGGATGGCGCCCGTGCGTCGAAACGATGCGGCCTTCCTCGAGCATGAGATCGGCGACCTCAACCGCCTGGTCGAGCAGCCCGCCGGGATTGTTGCGCAGATCGAGCACATAGCCGCTGATGCCGGGGCCGATCTCGTCGCGCGCGCGTTCCAGCTCGCGCTCGAGCGTCGCCGAGGTTTCGGTATTGAAGCCGTAGATGCGGAAGACCGCGATATCGCCCTCGCGCTCGTAGACCACGGTTTCCGGTACGACATGGTCGCGTTTGAGCGCCACCATCATCGGTTCGGTCGCCTCGCCGCGCAGCAGGGTCAGGATCACACGGCTGTCGACCGGGCCGCGCAGCTTCTGCACGATCTGGTCGAGGGTCATCCCGTCGACCGTCACCCCGTCGATATGGGTGATGACGTCGTCGGCCACGACCCCCGCGCGTTCGGCTGGCGTGTAATGCATTACCGAGATGACGCGAACTTCTTCTTCCTCGACCGCGATGCGCACGCCGACGCCGCCGAAGCCTTCGCGCGAGGCGCGATTTTCCGACGCGCGCTGGGCGCCGGCATAGCGCGAGAACGCGTCGAGCCGCGTGACGATGCCCTGGAAGAGCGTCTCGTAAAGTTTCTCGTCGTCGATCTCGCGCAGCGCAACGGACGAGCGGAGCGCGACATCGATGTAACCGGCGGTGAGCACGCCCCATTCGGCCGGCGCATGTGCACTGGGTGTCTCGAAGATCGCCATCACATTGCCGTCGACCAGCAGCGAGATCTGCGAGCCGTCATGGTGCAGCGCCACGGCGGGATCGAGAAGGGAAAGCTGTTCGAGGCTGGAGAAAGCGAGCTCGCCGAGATCCTTCTCGTCGATGTAGACGGAATCGATGTCGCTGTAACCCGCGACCATCATGTCGCGGATCTGCCGGTCGGTCTCTTCGGCCACGCTGGGATTGGGCGTGCCCGTGCACGCAGCCGACATCAGCGCAAACACAGCAAGGCTCGCGAGAC
>JBBDWW010000236.1:1903-4101 GCA_040902645.1 Dongiaceae bacterium
GACGGAGGATCCTGCGCCGTTCTCTCATCTTGATCGTCGTTGCGGTATCCGGGCGCCTTTTACAAATCCCCCGGCGCCATCGGTCGCAACTTTTATCCGGTAATCGGGCCGGAAACAATGATGCAGCAGGGTTTTTTGCGTCAGCGGTCTCGCTTCTTCCGCATAGGGGCCCGCCGCTTCGACTTGCCTGGCCGGACCCCGCTCGGCTTGCCGCCGGTTGGTTTGCCGGGCGGCGTAGCCTTTCGGCCCCGTGGGGCGCCCTTGGGCGCTTGGGCCGACCGCGCCGGGCCGCGCGCGGTACCGGGCCGGGGGCGGGCCAGGACGTCCTCGTCGTCGACCACCAGATGCAGGATCAGCCCGCCGGTGATTGGATCGGCCTCGATGATCTTCGCCCAGACCGGCTCGCCCAGGGTGAACTCCCGACCCCAGCGCTGGCCGCGCAGGCGGTGCGCCCGCTCGTCATGTTCGTAAAAGTCCGACGGCAAGGTCGAGATCGGCATCAGGCCCGAGCCGCCGCTATCGAGCAAGGTGACGAAGAGGCCGAACCGGGTGACGCTATTGATCCGGCCGGCGAGCGTCTGGCCGCGCTGGGCCGAGAGATAGGCGGCCGTGTAGCGATCGACCGCATCGCGTTCGGCCGCGGCCGCCCGTCTTTCGGTCGCCGAGATATTTTCGCCAATCCGCGCAAAAGAGCCGACGGCTCCCGGCGGTAGTCCATCCGGGCCCAGCTTGAACGCATCGATCAGCGCCCGGTGCACGAGCAAATCCGAGTATCGCCGGATCGGCGATGTGAAATGGGCATAGCGCGGCAGAGCGAGGCCGAAATGCCCGACATTCTGCGGGCTGTAGGTCGCCTGCATCTGGCTGCGCAGCACCAGTTCGTTCACCACGGGTGCGTAGGGTGTTTCCTTCGCGCGATCGAGAATCTGGGTAAACAGCCGCGGGTGAATCACCTGGCCTTTGGCGAAGCCGATTCCGAGCGGCTCGAGAAATTCGCGCAGCGCATCGATCTTGGCCTGATCGGGTTCGGGATGGACGCGATACATGACGGGCTGTTGCTTGCGTTCGAGCGCTTCCGCCGCCGCCACATTGGTCGAGATCATGAACTCCTCGATCAGGCGATGGCTGTCCATCGTGCGGCGCGGTTCGATGCGCTGAACGCGCCCTTCCTGGTCGAGGATGACCTTGCGTTCGGTCATTTCGAGATCGAGCGTGCCGCGCTTGCGCCGCGCCGCGCGTAGCGCCGCGAACGCGCCATAGAGCGGCTCGACCACCCTATCCATCAGCGTCCGCACGTCGTCGTCCGGCGTGCCGTCTTTCGCAAGCTGCACTTGTTCGTAGGTGAGGCGCGCAACCGAGCGCATCAGGCCGCGATGAAACTGGTGACGCTTCACGCGACCCGATGAGTCGATCCACATTTCCGCGGCGAGACAGGCGCGATCCTCGTTCGGGCGCAGCGAGCAGAGATTGTTCGACAGCGCCTCCGGCAGCATCGGCACGACGCGGTCGGGAAAATAGACGGAGTTGCCGCGCTTCTCCGCCTCGCGGTCGAGCGCGCTGCCGGCGCGGACGTAATGCGCGACGTCGGCGATCGCGACCAGGATATGCCAGCCGTCCGGATTACTCGGTTCGCGATCGCGTTCGGCCCAGACCGCGTCGTCGAAATCGCGCGCATCCTCGCCGTCGATGGTCACCAGCGGCCAGTCGCGAAAATCGGTGCGCTCGCCGAGCGTACCAATCGGTTTTGCGGCTTCGGCCTCGCGCAGAGCCTCGGGCGGAAATTCGTGCGGGATCTCGTGCTCGTGGATCGCGATCAGGCTTGCGATCTTCGCATCGCCCATGCGGCCGAGAATATCGATGACACGGCCCTGCAGCCTGCCATCGCGATGAGTATGCAGCGGTTCGACCGCGACCAGATCTCCGGGTGTCGCCCCCGATCCGTGACGCTCTTCGATCCGGTACTCCGCCTTGACGCGCCGGTCGGTCGGCTTCAGCCAGCCGCCGCCGGCCGGATCGCGCACATAAACGCCGACGACCTCCCGCGGCTGGCCGACGAGCTGGCGGATGATGCGCGCTTCGTAGACATCGTCCTGACGCGTGAGCCGCGCGAGGACGCGATCACCGGCCGTGAGCTGCGCCGTGTTTTTCTTGTCCGGCGCGACATAGATCGCGGGCGCAGGCTTGTCCTCGGGCCAGTT
>JBBDWW010000237.1:0-4080 GCA_040902645.1 Dongiaceae bacterium
GCCGGCGTCGCGCCGGCTGTTCTCGTCGAGCGGCCCGGCTTCCATGCCTTCGATCGTGATCCGCGGCACGGCCTTGCCGATCAGCGCTTCGATGGCGGCGACAAACTTGCCATCGGACGGCACCGCCAGCGTGAATGCGCGGCCTTCGCGGCCGGCACGGCCGGTACGACCGATCCGGTGTACATAGTCCTCGGCATGAATCGGCACGTCGAAATTGAAGACGTGGCTGAGGCCCTGAATATCGAGACCGCGTGCGGCGACGTCGCTCGCCACCAAAATGCGTACTTCGTTGTTGCGGAACTTCTCGAGCGTTTCGGTTCGCGCCGGCTGCGACATGTCGCCGTGCAGCGCGACCACATCGAAACCGTGCGACTTCAGCGATTTGTGCAGGATGTCGACGTCGCGCTTGCGGTTGCAGAAGATGAGTGCGTTCTTCACGTCTTCGGTGTTCAGCAGGTGGCGCAGCACCTGGCGCTTCGATTCCGCCGGAACCACCGCCAGCTTCTGGATCACCATCTCCGCCGGCGAGGCGGGCGGTGCAACCGAGATCGATTTCGGATTCATCAGGAAGGCATCGGCGAGGCGCCGGATTTCCGGCGGCATCGTCGCCGAGAAAAGCAGGGTCTGCCGAATTTTCGGCAGCAATGAAACGATGCGCTCGATATCGGGAATGAAGCCCATATCGAGCATGCGATCGGCCTCGTCGATCACCAGAATCTTGACGTCCGACAGCAGGATCTTGCCGCGCTCGAACAAATCGAGCAGGCGGCCCGGCGTGGCGATCAGCACGTCGACGCCGCGGTCGAGCAATCGCTGCTGGTCGGCAAAAGATTCGCCGCCGATGAGCAGGGCCTTGGTGAGGCGAGGATGGTACTTGCCGTAGCGGTCGAAGCTTTCGGCGACCTGTGCCGCCAGTTCGCGCGTCGGTTCGATGATCAGCGAGCGCGGCATGCGAGCTTTGGCCCGGCCGTTCGACAGGATCTCGATCATCGGCAGTGTGAAGCCGGCCGTCTTGCCGGTGCCTGTCTGGGCGCAGCCGAGCACGTCACGCCCCATCAGCACGACCGGAATGGCCTGCTCCTGGATCGGCGTGGGCTTGTCGTAGCCGCTGTCTGAAATTGCACGAAGAACGTCGGGGCCGAGGCCCAATTGTGAAAACGCCATGAGTAGCGGAGATTCTCTTTCTCTGGCCGCCGGGGCGCGGTAGGCAGCCCTGTTGCGGCATGTCTTGAGCGGGTATCTAGGCGCGGAACCCCCATTTGTCAAGGCAAACCCTTGGTTTTTGGGCCTTTTGCGGCTTCCGGAGGCCCTAACGCGGCCGAAATGGGTTGAGGGGAACTTATGCTGATCGACCGGAATCGATCGTTTTTGCTCATGGTCGACGTTCAGGAGCGCCTGCTACCCACCATGGCCGACGCCGATTCGCTCCTGGCCAACGCGGCGATCCTGCTCAAGGCCGCCGCCCGCCTCAGCGTTCCGCTGCTGGCATCCGAGCAATATCCAAGGGGCCTCGGCTCGACCGTACCCGCACTTGCCGCACTTTTGCCGGCCGGTTCGATCCAGCCCAAGACCGCGTTCTCCTGCGCCGGCGATCCGGCGCTGATCGCCCGGATTGCCGGGTTCGGGCGGCCCCAGGCAGTCCTCTGCGGCATCGAGACGCATGTCTGCGTGCTCCAGACCGCGCTCGATCTTGCGGCCGGCGGCTATCGGTGCTTCGTCGTGCGCGATGCCTGTTCCTCGCGCCGGCAGGCGAGCATCGATGCTGCGCTCGCCCGCATGGCGCAGGCGGGCATCACGATCGTCACAACCGAAATGGTGCTGTTCGAATGGCTGCAAAACGCCGCGGTGCCGGAGTTCCGCGAGGTGAGTGCACTCATTCGCTGACGCGCGCTCAGGAGAACGGGAACTCGCGATCGTGGTCCGGATGCGATTGCGGATCTTCGAATGGCAACAGCCCGTGAATGACGCGGCGCAGGAAGACGCGGAACGTCGGATCATCCGCGCTTGCGGCCGCGCCGTGATGGGCCGCGAGTGAGGAATAGGCGCGATTGTCGGCGGCGCAGAAAGCGGCCAGCACCCGGATCTCGCCGCCGGGTTCGATCGTTTCGCCCGCGGGTAGTGCTGCATCGCAGAGATCGGGCCCGTTGCTGTTAGCCGGGCCGTTGAACAACAGAACGATGCGGCGATGGCCCCGGGCGCTGGCGACTTCCATCGGCACGAATCGCGCGCCGCCGCCCGGGTTTGCATCCTGGATCGCCGCCGCGACTTGCGTTTCGAACGCTGCCTGTTCGGCTGCCCCCGGATTGGCCGCAAACGGATTGCCGATGACGACCAGCGTGACCGTGCTGCCGCCACGCATTTGCGTCACCGCCTGCTCGATCATGCTGCGATGAATCGTGCGATGCTCGATCGTGCCTTCGCTTGCGCAGCCGGCAATGAAAAGCGCCGTTAACAGAACGAGGGAAGGGCGGACGTTTCGTCGCATTCCACTAATGTGGCGCCGCCTGATGGGCCCCGCAAGATGCCGGGCGCATAGGGCGTGGCGGATCAGATATCCAGCGCCTCGACCTCACCGGCATGCTCCTGAATGAACCGGAAGCGCAGCTCCGGCTTGCGGCCCATGAGCTGTTCCACGAGGTCGGCCGTGTCGCGCGCTGCCTTGCGCGTGTCGGCGTGGAACTTGTCCGGCACTTCGACGCGCAACAAGATGCGCGTCGAGGGATGCATCGTCGTATCGCGAAGCTGCTTCGCCGGCATCTCGCCAAGGCCCTTGAACCGGCTGGTTTCCACCTTGCCGCGCCCCTTGAACAACGTCGCGAGCAGTTCGTCGCGATGCCGGTCGTCGCGTGCATAGGCAACCGTGCCGCCCTGTGCGAGGCGATAGAGCGGGGGCTGTGCGAGGAAGAGATGGCCGCCTTCGATCAATGCCGGCATCTCGCGATAGAAGAACGTGATGAGCAGCGAGGCGATATGCGCGCCGTCGACATCGGCGTCGGTCATGATGATGACGCGTTCATAGCGCAGCTTGCTTTCCTGATACTTGTCGCGCGTGCCGCAGCCGAGTGCCTGGATCAGGTCGATCAGCTCCTGGTTTGCGCCGAGCTTGTCGGCCGAGGCGCTGGCGACGTTGAGGATCTTGCCGCGCAATGGCAGGACGGCCTGGGTGTCGCGCTCGCGTGCCTGCTTCGCCGAGCCGCCGGCGCTGTCGCCCTCGACCAGAAAGATCTCCGTGCCGCTGGCGCTGTCGCGCGTACAGTCGGTGAGCTTGCCGGGCAGACGCAGCTTTCGCGTTGCGGTCTTGCGCGTCAGTTCACGATCCTGCTTGCGGCGTTGGCGTTCCTCGACCTTGGCCAGCGCATAGTCGATCAGATCGCGCGCGCGTTCCGGATCGGCCGACAGCCAATGCTCGAAATGATCCTTGAGCGTGGCTTCGACCAACCGCTGCGCTTCGACCGATGCCAACTTTTCCTTGGTCTGGCCCTGGAACTGCGGGTCGCGCAGGAAGAGCGAGAGCATCACCGCGGCATCTTCGATCACGTCGTCGGCGGTGATCTGGGCTGCCTTGCGATTGCCGGTCAGCTCGGCATAATTGCGCAACCCCCGCCCGAGCGCCGTTTTCAAACCGGCCTCATGCGTGCCGCCTTCCGGGGTCGGCACCGTGTTGCAATAGGAATTGAGAAAGCCTTCGCCGGTCGCAGGCCAGGCGATCGCCCATTCGACACGGCCCTGTTTGTCGCCGAAGGCGGATTCGCCGGTAAACGCCGTGTCGGTCACGGTCTGCCGTCCTTCGAGACTCTCGGCGAGGAAATCGACCAGGCCGCCGGGGAAGTGGAACACCGCCTCGGGCGGCGTCTTGTCCGATTTGCCGATCAGCGCCGGATCGCAGCGCCAGCGGATTTCGACGCCGCGGAACAGATACGCCTTGGAGCGCGCCATGCGACAGAGCCGCGCCGGCTCGAACTTGGCATCCTTGCCAAAGATCTCGGGATCGGGATGGAAGCGGATCGTCGTACCGCGCCGGTTCGGCGCCGCACCCTGTTTCTTGATCTTGCCGGTCGGCTTGCCGCGTTTGTAGCGCTG
>JBBDWW010000238.1:0-4063 GCA_040902645.1 Dongiaceae bacterium
GCAATGAAAGTTGGATCCGGCATCATGATGTCGATGCCCGGCGTCGTGTCGTCATCGAAGGTGACGCCGCAATCGATCGCCAGCCAGCGCCCGTCATGGCCGTAGAGGTTGAGGTTCATGCCAATCTCGCCGGCCCCGCCGAGCGGCAGGAAAAGGAGCTCGTCCTTGCCGGGGATCACGCTCTGCTGGCTCCCTTGTTGCGACGATGGATCTCGACCAGCCCGCGCATCGTCAAATCGGGATCGAGATGCTCGAGCGCCTCGGTCGCACCGAAGAAGAGCGGTGCGAGCCCGCCGGTCGCGACGATCGTCATCGGGCCGGGCCATTCGGCGCGCATGCGCGCGATCAGCCCCTCGATCAAACCGATATAGCCCCAGAAGATGCCGGACTGCATCGCCGTCAGCGTGTCAGTGCCGATCGCCTTCGCCGGGCGTTCGACGTCGATCCGCGGCAGCTTCGCAGTCGCGCTGTGCAGTACCTCGAGGCTGAGCTGGATGCCGGGCGCGATCGCGCCGCCGCAATAATCGCCGTTCTCGGCGATCACATCGAACGTCGTCGCGGTACCGAAATCGACCACGATCAGCGCCCCCGGATAGACGAGATGACTGCCGACGGCGTTGGCCAGCCGATCGGCGCCGACTTCTTGCGGCCGATCGAGCCGGACATTCATGCCGAGTTTGACGTCGGGCTCGCCGACCACCAGCGGTTCGCAGCCGAAATGCTGGCGGCAGAGCTGCTTCAGGTGAAACAAAGAGGGCGGCACCACGGTCGCGATGACGGCAGCGTCGATCGCGGCGCGATCTTCCCCGGCGAGCGCCATGAGCTGCGCCAGCCAGACGAAATATTCGTCGGCGGTCCGTGCCGGCTGGGTCGCAAGCCGCCAGTTGCCGCGCCCCGTATCGCCCTCATAGAGCGCGAATTTGGTCAGCGTGTTGTTGGCGTTGATGGCAAGCAGCATCGTCACTCTCACGCCGCCAACATCTGGACATCGCCCGCGCCGATGCGGCGGCGTTCGCCCGAGGCGAGCTCAAGCAGCAGCGCGCCGTCCGCGTCGAGATCGAGGAACCGGCCGCGTATCTCCTGCCCATCGCCGATGCGCACCATCAGACTGTCCCCGACCCGATGTCCGGTTGCGAGCCACGCCTCGCGCACGCGCGCGAAGCCTTCCTCGCGCCATAGAGCGTAACCGGCCGCGAAGGATCGGGCAAAGCGCGCCAGCAGCAGGGCCGGCGTCGCCTCGCTGGCGCCGGCGTCGGTGAGCGCCGCCGCCGGATAAGGTGTGTCGGTCGGGGCCGAGGCCACATTGACTCCGATGCCTGCAATCACGAACCGCGGGCCCGGATCGGTGCCGGCCGACGCAGCGCGCGGCATGACCGGCCCCGCCTCGAGCAGGATGCCGGCGATCTTCGCGCCATCGACCAGCAGATCGTTCGGCCATTTGTAACGGATGCGGCTCGCGCCCTCCGGCAGCAGGGCGGCGACCGCCTCGCCCATCGCGAGCGCGCAGACGAAACCAAGCTGTGGCGCGGCGGCATAATCGACGCCGGGGCGCAGCAGCAGCGAGAGATAGAGATTGCCCGGCGGTGAGGCCCAGCTTCGGCCGCGACGCCCACGGCCCGCCGTCTGTTCGCCGGCCCAGATCAGCGTGCCTTCCGGCGCACCGGCCTCGGCCCGATGCCGCGCCTCGTCGTTGCTGCTGCCGATCGTGTCGAAGCGATGAAGCGTGAAGAAGGGCGGCAGTTCCAGCAAAGGCTCAGCCGTTGAACAAAGCGGCAGCCGCCGTGCCGGCGCTATGCAGGACAGGCCCGGGCAGGAAGAGGAACAACAGGATCGCAAGCCCCGTCACACCGATGACCGAACCAAGCTTCCAGCCCAACGGTTTGTCGAATGCTTCGATCGGCTCGTCGAAGTACATCAACTTCACGATGCGCAGGTAGTAGAATGCAGCAATCACGCTGGCGACCACCCCGATCACCGCGAGTATGTAGAGCCCGGCGTTGATTGCAGCCATAAACACATAGAATTTGCCAAAGAATCCGGCGAGCGGCGGAATGCCGGCCATCGAGAACATAAAGATTGCGAGCGCGGCCGCCATCATCGGTTGGGTACGGCCGAGCCCTTTGAGATCATCGATGCCCTCGAGCATACGGCCTTTCTGCCGCATCGCAAGAATGCAGCCGAAGGTGCCGAGCGTCATCACCATATAGATCGTCATATAGACCAGCACGCCGCGCACGCCCTCTTCGGTGCCGGCGGCAAGCCCGACCAGCGCATAGCCGATATTGCAGATCGAGATGTACGCCATCAGTCGCTTGATATTGGTCTGGTTGATCGCCGCCACCGCGCCCAGGACCATCGAGGCGATCGCGATGAACACAATGATCTGCTGCCATTCGGCGACCAGATCGCCGAAAGGACCCACCATAACGCGGACGAAGAGGCCGATCGCCGCCACCTTCGGCGCAATCGCGAAGAACGCCGTGACCGGCGTCGGCGCGCCCTCATACACATCGGGCGTCCACATATGGAACGGCACCGCCGACACCTTGAAGGCGAGCCCGGCGATCAGGAACACGAGCCCGACCACGACACCGATCGGTGCCTGCTGTCCGTCGGCGAAGGCGGCCGCGATCGCATCGAAATGCGTCGCGCCGGTGAACCCGTAGATCAGCGAGGCGCCGTAGAGCAGCATTCCTGAGGACAAGGCGCCGAGGACGAAATATTTGAGCCCGGCTTCGGTCGAGCGCAGCGAATCGCGACGGAACGCGGCGACGACATAGAGCGCGAGGCTTTGCAGTTCGAGACCGATATAGAGCGCGATGAGATCATTGGCCGAAATCATCATCATCATGCCGAGCACGGCATAGAGCAGCAGGATTGGAAACTCGAAGTGCGCCATGAACGCGCGGTCGAGATAGTCGAGCGACATCAGAACCGCGAGCGTCGCGCCGATCAGCACCAGGACCTTGAGGAACACGGCATAGCCGTCGGCGATGAAAAGCCCGTTGAACGCAATCGTCGGCCCGCCGGCGCCATAGAGCACCAGCAACAACGCGCCGCCGAGGGCCGCCATCACCAGCCAGTTCGCGGCAGCCTCGTCCTCCTGCTTGCGGAAGGCGCCATAGAGCAGGATCGCCATGCCGACGACGGCAATGAAGATCTCCGGCAGCGCGACGCCGTAGGCCTGGGCCATCTCGTTACTCTCCCCTCACCCAGTCGACGAAATCGCCGATCATGGCGAGTTCGGGCCGGGCGGACTCGGCCCGCGCGATCTCGAAATTCTCGATCAGGTTGCTGACCGACGGCGCCATGATCTCGATGAACGAGGCGGGATAGATGCCCATCCACATCACCAGCACGGCAAGCGGCACGAAGATCGCGACCTCGCGCGGGTTGAGATCGAGGATGTCCATCAGCTCGCTCTTGGTGAGCTTGCCGAAGATTACCCGGCGATAGAGCCACAGCATATAGGCGGCACCCAGGACCATGCCGGTCGCGATCAGCGCCGCAACCCAGGTGTTGGCCTGGAACACACCAACCATCACCAGGAACTCGCCGATAAAGCCGCTGGTGCCGGGCATGCCGACCGAGGCCAGCATGAACAGCATGAACATGAACGCATAGCGTGGCATCCGGTGGACGAGCCCGCCATAACGCGCGATCTCGCGGCTGTGGATGCGGTCATAGAGCACGCCGACGCAGAGGAAGAGCGCGGCCGAGACGATGCCGTGGCTCAGCATCTGGAACAGCGCACCCTCGATGCCCTGCTGCGTCATCGTGAAAGTGCCGGCGGTCACGAAGCCCATATGCGCGACGGAGGAATAGGCGATCAGCTTCTTCATGTCCTCCTGCGCCAGCGCCACCAGCGAGGTGTAGATGACCGCAATGATCGACAACGTGAAGATGAGCGGCGTGAACAAGGCCGAGGCATCGGGCAGCATCGGGATCGAGAAACGCAGGAACCCGTACGCACCCATTTTCAGCAGCACGCCGGCGAGGATGACCGACCCGGCGGTCGGCGCCTCGACATGCGCATCGGGCAGCCAGGTATGGACCGGCCACA
>JBBDWW010000239.1:0-4059 GCA_040902645.1 Dongiaceae bacterium
GCGGGGAGCATCTCGAGATCGGCACCTATGTCGAGAAGGCGATCTCGTCGGAGCTGTCGGGCAACATCATCGATCTCTGCCCGGTCGGCGCGCTGCTCTCGAAACCCTATGCCTTCACCGCACGGCCGTGGGAGCTGGTGAAGACCGAATCGATCGACGCCACCGATGCGGTCGGGGCCTCGATCCGGATCGACAGCCGCGGGCGCGAGGTCATGCGCATCCTGCCGCGGCTGAATGAAGCCGTGAACGAGGAATGGATCTCGGACAAAGCGCGCTTTGCCTATGACGGGTTGCAGCGCCAGCGGCTCGACAAGCCTTATGTTCGCGAAAACGGCAAGCTGCGGCCGGCGACCTGGCGCGAGGCGTTCGACGCCATCGCCGCCAAAGTGAAGAGCGTGGGCGGCAAGGGGCTCGCGGCGATCGCCGGCGATATGGCCGATGTCGAGGCGATGTTCGCGCTCAAGCGGCTGTTCGGAAAGCTTGGCTCCACCAATCTCGAATGCCGGCAGGATGGCGCGGCGATCGATCCGACGGTGCGCGGCAGCTATCTGTTCAACACGACGATCGCCGGCATCGAAAATGCGGATGTCGCGTTGCTGATCGGAACCAATCCGCGTTGGGAGGCGTCGCTCGTTAACACGCGGCTGCGCAAGCGGTATCTGCGCGGCGGCTTTGCCGTCGGCATGGTCGGCCCGGTCGTCGATCTCACCTATCCGGTCACTCATCTCGGCGACGGGCCGCAGTCGTTGCAATCGCTGATCGACGGCAAGGCGGACTTCGCCGCCCGGTTCGAGAAGGCCGAACGGCCGATGCTGATCCTCGGTCAGGCCGCGCTGGCACGGCCCGATGGCGCCGCCATCCTCGGCCTTGCGCGCAAGGCAGCCGAGCGGTTCAACGTCAACCGCGAGGGCTGGAGCGGCTTCAATATGTTGCACACCGCCGCGTCCCGGGTCGGTGCGCTCGATATCGGTTTCGTGCCGGGCCCCGGCGGGCGCGACCTGAAGAACATTCTCGCGGGTGCGGCGAGCGGCGAAATCGGACTCGTCTATCTACTCGGCGCCGACGAGATCGACATGAACGCGCTCGGCAAGGCCTTCGTCGTCTATCAGGGCCATCACGGCGATGCCGGGGCGCATCGCGCCGATGTGATCCTGCCGGGTGCCGCCTATACGGAAAAAAGCGCGACCTATGTGAATACCGAAGGCCGAGTGCAGCGGACGCGGCTTGCCGTGTTCCCGCCGGGCGACGCCCGCGAGGACTGGACGATCCTGCGCGCGCTGTCGGCCGTGCTGAACCAGCCGCTCGATTTTGACAATCTCGACGAACTGCGGCGCAGGCTGCACGAGGCACATCCGCATCTGGCCGCGATCGGTTCGATCGAGCGGGGAAAATGGGGATCGTTCGGCAATGACGGATCGGTCGATGCGGCGTCCTTTGCCTACCCAATCGATAATTTCTACATGACCGACCCGATCTCGCGCGCCTCGCGCACCATGGCCGAGTGCACGCGCGCGTTCCTCGACAGCGGCGAGGCGAGGACCGGCACGCATGGATAGCGCGTTCATGACCGAGTACGGCATGCCGGCGCTGATCCTGCTGGCACAGATCGGCGCGATCGTGGTCGTGCTGCTCCTGTCGGTTGCGTATCTCACCTATGCCGAACGCAAAGTACTGGCGGTCATGCAGCTCCGGCGCGGGCCCAACGTGGTCGGGCCGTTCGGGCTGCTGCAGCCGATCGCCGACGGGCTCAAGCTGTTGTTCAAGGAAACCATCATCCCGGCCGGTGCCAACCGGATCGTGTTCCTGATGGCGCCGATGCTGACCTTCGTGCTCGCGATGGTCGCCTGGGCGGTCATTCCCGTCGGCGACGGCTGGGTGCTTGCCGATATCAATGTCGGCATTCTCTATCTCTTCGCGATCTCGTCGCTCGGCGTCTACGGCATCATCATGGCCGGCTGGGCCAGCAACTCGAAATACGCCTTTCTCGGTGCGCTGCGCTCGGCGGCGCAGATGGTCTCGTATGAGGTGTCGATCGGGTTCGTGATGATCACGGTCCTGGTCTGCGTCGGATCGCTCAATCTTTCCGATATCGTGCACGCGCAGGAGACGGTGTGGTTTGCCGTGCCGCTGCTGCCGATGTTCGTCATCTTCTTTATCTCGGCGCTGGCCGAGACCAATCGTGCGCCGTTCGATCTGCCGGAGGCGGAATCGGAACTGGTGGCCGGCTATTTCTCGGAATATTCGTCGATGAGCTTTGCGCTCTTTTTTCTCGGCGAGTACGCGAACATGATCCTGATGAGCGCGACCACGACGGTGCTGTTTCTCGGCGGCTGGCTGCCGCCGGCCGATATCGCACCGTTCAACTGGATCCCGGGGCCGATCTGGTTCGCGGCCAAAATCTGTCTCGTTCTGTTCTTCTTCCTGTGGGTGCGCGCGACCTTCCCGCGCTATCGCTACGACCAGCTCATGCGACTGGGCTGGAAAGTGTTCCTGCCGTTCTCGCTGCTCTGGGTGGCGGTGACGGCGGGCGCGCTCGTGGCATTCGGCTGGTTGCCGGAATGACCGGGCGCAAGGGAGAGAGACGATGAGCGTTCTCGAACGCGGCGCACGGAGCCTGTTGCTGGCGGAGCTGCTCGCCGGGCTTCGGCTTACCTTCAGCTACATGTTCAAGCCGAAGGTCACGTTGAATTACCCGTACGAGAAAGGCCCGCTGTCGCCGCGCTTTCGCGGCGAGCACGCGCTGCGCCGCTATCCGAACGGCGAAGAGCGCTGCATCGCGTGCAAACTATGCGAGGCGATCTGCCCGGCGCTCGCGATCACGATCGAGGCCGAGCCGCGTGCGGACGGCAGCCGGCGTACTACGCGCTACGATATCGACATGACGAAATGCATCTATTGCGGACTCTGCGCTGAATCCTGCCCGGTCGATGCGATCGTCGAAGGACCGAATTTCGAGTTCGCGTCGGAGACGCGCGAAGAGCTTTACTACAACAAAGACAAACTGCTCGCGAACGGCGACCGGTGGGAAGCTGAGATCGCGGCCAATCTGCAGGCCGACGCGCCTTACCGGTAGGGCTGCGTTTCGTGAATCGGGTGATGGGGAAGAGAGCGGTTCGATGATTTTGGCGGGTCTGGCCTTCTATCTGTTTGCGGCGGTGCTTCTCGCATCAGGCATTATGGTGATTGCCGCGCGGAATCCCGTGCATTCGGTGCTGTTCCTGATTCTCGCGTTCTTCAACGCATCCGGCCTGTTCGTGCTGGTCGGCGCGGAGTTTCTCGCGATGATTCTCGTCATCGTGTACGTCGGCGCAGTCGCGGTTTTGTTCCTGTTCGTCGTGATGATGCTCGATATCAATTTTTCGGAATTGCGCGAAGGGTTCCTGAACTATCTGCCGGTCGGCGCGCTGGTCGGCCTCATTCTGGTGGTCGAGCTTCTGATGGTGCTCGGCACCTGGATCGTTTCGCCTGGGGCAGGGGGCGTAAGCGCGGTCCCGATGCCGCCTTCGGATCAGGTAACCAACACCGAAGCGCTCGGTGCGGTCGTCTATACCGAGTATTTTTATCTGTTCCAGGCGGCCGGCATGGTGCTTCTGGTCGCGATGATCGGCGCAATCGTGCTGACCCTGCGCAAGCGCGAGGGCGTGCGCAAACAGTCGATCCGCCGCCAGGTCGCGCGCCGAGCCGAAGATTCGATCGAGGTCAAGGACGTGCCGACCGGGAGCGGGATCTGATGCTCGAGATCGGCCTCTCCCATTATCTCACCGTGGCGGCCATCCTGTTCGCGATCGGGATTTTCGGAATCTTCCTCAATCGGAAGAACGTCATCATTATCCTGATGTCGATCGAGCTGATGCTGCTCGCGGTCAACATCAACCTCGTAGCGTTCTCGGCGGTGCTCGGCGATCTCGTCGGACAGATCTTCACCAAGTTCGTATTGACCGTGGCGGCCGCGGAGGCGGCGATCGGCCTTGCAATTCTGGTGGTCTATTTCCGCAACCGCGGCTCCATCGCGGTCGAAGATATCAACATGATGAAGGGTTGAGCGGGGATGGACGTCGC
>JBBDWW010000240.1:0-4033 GCA_040902645.1 Dongiaceae bacterium
CAACGCTACAAGCGGCCGCAGCCGCGGTCCGCGTGGCGGCAAGCCGTCGGGTCGCGACAAGAGTGCCGATGCGCGTCGCAGGCCCGCGCCGAAAGAACGCGTCGCCGCTGCGAAGCCGGAAGCGCCGAAAGGGCCGATCGCACCCATCGCGCCGACGACGGTCGAACCCGCAGTGCCACCTGCGCAAACGGCAAGCGAGCGGCCCGAAGCCCGGAAACGCGAGCAGCGCCCGCGAAGCGAGAAGCGCGAGCAACGCCCGCAGCAGGGTGACAAACGGGAGTCACGGCGTTCGAAGTCGCGCGGCGAAGGCAAGACCCATCGCGGCGAGCGCAAGCCGGACGACAGTTTCGAGGAACCGCATAACGTGGTCGCGTTCGGCGACCATATGCCGGCTTTCCTGCGTATCCCGGTGCCGATCTCGCGCAAGGCCTCGTAAGCGCGTTCGCGCCGAGTTCACCAACCAACCCGCCGTCAGAACTCCATCGTCACCGCCGGGTTAGACCCGGCGATCCGTTGTGCCGCCGCGCGAATGGAGAGTTTTCGAACGCGAATCGACCCGATTTCCATTCCGCGCGTCGTTACGACGGCGGAGCCTGGCCGATCCATGGATCGCCGGGTCAAGCCCGGCGATGACAGCTTTTGTATTGGAGCGTGATAACAGCGGTCAGCGAAGCCGCGTCGCTCAGTTCCAGCCGGTATAGATATCGAGCCCGCGCTTCTTGATCTGGCCGCCGATGATGACGCGCTGGATTTCCGACGTCCCTTCCCAAATGCGATCGACGCGCACATCGCGATAGAGCCGCTCGACCGGGTTCTCGCGCATATAGCCGCGCCCGCCCATGATCTGCACCGCCTTGTCGACGACGCGCCCGGCCATTTCCGAGGCATAGAGCTTGATCGCGCTCGCCTTCGCATGGGTGAGTTTGCGATCGAGGCCGCGATCCACTTCCGCCGCGATGCGGTACAGCATCGATTTCGCCGCCATGATCTCGACCGCCATGTCGGCCAGCATAAACTCGATCACCTGGAAATCGCGGATCGCGCGGCCGAACTGCACCCGCTTCTCGGCGAAGTCGTTGGCGATCTCGGTTGCGCGGATCGCAGCGCCGACGCCATGCGCGCCGAGTTCAATCCGCGTATCCGTTAACCAGTCTTTAGTGAGATCGAGCCCACCTCCGACCTTGCCGAGCAACCGCGACGAGTCGACCTCGACATTGTTGAACAGCATCTCGTAATGCTCGAACAGATAGGTATGCATGAATTTCGGTTCGCGCTTCACGATCACGCCGGGCTGGTTCTTTTCGACGATGAACAGGCTCGGCTTGTCGGGATCGCCATCGACGATCGCATGCACAAGGATGATGTCGGCATAGTCGGCCGTGGTAACGAACCATTTCTCGCCGGTGATGTAGTATTTGCCGTTGCGGAAATCGGCGCGGGTCCTGACCATGCGCGCATCGGACCCGGCATCGGGCTCGGTGATCGCATAGCAGGACCGCCGCGTCCCCTCGTTGCAGGGATAGAGAAACTCTCGGCGCTGTTCCTCGGTCCCGTGCATCAGCGGCAACGACGCGCCGAAGCATAGCGTCCAGAGCACGCCCGTTACTTTGCCGAGCTCCTCGTGCAGCAGAACCTTTTGCATCATGGTGAGCCCCTGCCCGCCATCCTCTTTCGTATGGTTCCATCCGTTGAAGCCGTAGTCGCGCACGCCCTGCTTGATCGCCTCGATCGTCGCATCGGGCAGCGTGCCGTTCATCTCGAGCTCAAGCTCGTAGGGATAGAAATGTTTTTCGACCATCTCGCGCGCACGGGCGTGCACGGCGAGATCGGCAGGCGACAGGCTAATGTCCATGGTTCCGTGCCTCCGGCTGGGCGGCTTTGGGGATGACGAGCGCATCGAGCGCGACGCAGAAATCGTACCCCACGATCACAGGATTGACGTCGATCTCGCTGACGAGACCGGCAAGATCGGCAACCATCGCAGAAAAGGCGCTGAGCGCTTCGGCCAGCGCCGCGATGTCGGAAGGCGGCGCACCGCGAACGCCGCCGAGGACCGGACGGATCGCGAGCCGGTCGATCATGCGGCCCGCCGTTGCCGGATCGAAGGACGGCAGCGCGACACGCCTATCCTTCAGCAGCTCGATCAGGATGCCGCCGGCCCCGACCATGACGACCGGCCCGAAATGCGGATCCTCGATCATGCCGAAGGCCATCTCGACGCCCTTGCCGGCCATCTTCATCACCAGCGCGCGCGGGCCGAGCCGCCCGGCGATATCGTCATAGGCCGCGCGCACGGCATCCGCATTCGCGAGTGCGAGGCGCACGCCACCGACATCGGATTTATGAAGGATACCGGGCGTCGCGGTCTTGAGCGCGACCGGATAACCGATCTTGTCCGCCGCCGCGATCGCATCGGCGGCGCGTTTCACGACATGATGCGGCAATACGGGTACGCCGTAATCGGCAAACAGCGCCAGCCCTTCGGCCTCATCGAGGGCGCGCGGTTCCGACAGCCGCGCCTGCCATTTCGCGCGCAGGCCCTTTGGCGCGGCGCGGGGTGCAACTTTAGGCAACAACGCACGATCGCGGCGCCAGAAGGCGGAGCGAATCGCGAACAGCCCCGGCGCCATCGCCGTCAGAACCGCGATACCGTCGGCGCAGAGACGCACCGTCAGGTCGTCATCGCCAATCGCGGCGACATTGTTGAGCACGATAATCGGCACGTCGGAATGATCGCGGGCGTGCCGGGCAATCTTGCCGTAATCCTCGTGAAGCTGATTGCCGGTGCGCGTTTCGGCGCAGATCGCAGCGATCGCCGTATCGGGATCCTGCGCGATCGCGGTCAGACAATGGGTGAAGATCCCTTCATAGTCATGGCCGGTGCCCCAGGCATCGACCGGATTGATCGGTTCGAGCCCGTATTCGAGGCGTTCGGCGAGCCGGTCGCGCGTGGTTTCGTTGATTTCCGCGAGCCGCACGTCGTACGCGTCGGCCTGGTCGATCAGCAATTCGCGTTCGCCACCTGAATCATGGATGGTGGCGAGCCCGCCCTTGCGGACGCGACGATCCTGCGAGAGCAGCAGCATGGTGTTGGTCATCTGATCGAGATCGTTGACGGCGACCACGCCGTAGCGTTCGAACACCGCCTCATAGGCAGCCTGATTGCCGACGACCGCGCCGGAATGGCTCGCGGCCATGCGCGCGCTCATCTCGGTTCGGCCCACCTTGAGCGCGACGATCGGAATGTCGCGCTGTTCGGCCTTCGCGAGCGCCGCCAGAAAGCGCGCCGGATCGCGCACGGTTTCGAGGAACAGTCCGATCACGCGCGTCGAGGGTTCCTCGAGTGCGAAGTCCATATAGTCGGCCATGGTGCCGGAGATTTCCTGACCCGGCGACACGACGAGATTGTAGCGCAGCCGGCGATCGTTCTTGGACAAGGCGCTGAAAACCGACCCGGAATGGGTGATGAGCGCCATATGCCCGCCGCCCTTGATCCAGTCCGGCGGCGGCCAGGCCGTCGCATCGACCTTCGCCTGCAGATTAAGATAACCCATGCCGTTGCCGCCGCAGACCGGCATGTTCGCTTCGCGCGAGAGCGTACGCAGCCGGTCGAGCAGTTTCGGTTCGGTATCGTCGGGCAGATAACAGCTCGCGAAGATCGTCGCCGCACCCACTTTGTGTTCGATCGCCTCGCGGAAAACCGCCTCGAGCCTCGCATTGGCAACGCCGAGAATCGCGTGATCGATCCGCTCGGGCAGTGCCGCGATCGAGGGGAAACAGGGAACGCCCTCGATCTCCCGATAGTTCGGATTGACCGCATAGAGCCCGCCCTCGAAACCGCAAGCGATCGCGCTGCGGATCATGCCGTAGCCGGCACTGCCGAGTTTTGGCGAAGCGCCAACCACGGCGACGCTCGCGGGTTTCAGCAGCGGCGCCAGCCAGGCGGCGCGACCTTGATCGTTCATAGGAAGGTCCGTGTCGGAGAATTTCGTTCGGGCGGTTCGGTCGGCGTGGTTCAGTCGGCCTCATTCAG
>JBBDWW010000241.1:0-4002 GCA_040902645.1 Dongiaceae bacterium
TGTGAACGCGATCAAGCCCGGCGCGCCGGCGATCTTCGGCACCTGGTGTTTCGTCTCCGATCTGCGCACCGGTGCGATGTCGGGCGGCAGCCCCGAGCAGGCGCTGCTCTCGGCGGCGGCCGGCCAGATGGGGCTCTTCTACGATCTCACGCTCGGCACCGCCTCGGGCATCAGCGATTCGAAACTGCCCGATGCGCAGGCCGGCGCGGAGAAAGCCTATAACCATGCGATCGTCGGCAATTCCGGTGCGAACCTGATCTACGAGTCCGCCGGCATGCATGCGAGCCTGCTCGGCTTCTCGCTCGAAAGCCTGGTCATCGACAACGACATCATCGGCGCGGTGCAGCGCACCATCCGCTCGATCGACGTGACCGACGAATCGATCTCGCTCGAAACCATCCGCCAGACCTGCCTCGAAGGGCCGGGCCATTATCTCGGCTCGGACCAGACGCTCCAGCTCATGCAGCGCGACTATGTCTATCCGCTGGTCGGCGACCGGATGAGCCCGAAGGAATGGGTCGAGAAGGGCCGGCCGACGATCCTCGATCGGGCGATCCGCCGCGTCCGCGACACGCTCGGGCAGCATTTCCCGGATCATGTCTCGTCGGCGATCGACGACGCGATCCGCGCGAAGTTCCCCGTTCGGCTGCCGCGCGAATCGATGCGGCCGCGCACCACCGAAGCCGCCGAGTAAGAATCCTGTCATGGAGGTCATGCGCGGGTTTCCGCCGCCGGCCGAAGCGCGGCCGACGCTCGAGACCTGGGATCGCAATCCGTTCAGCGCCTGGTCGTTCCACAACATGCGCCGCCTGTTTCCAACCGCGCCGATCGCGCGCGGCAGCAAGCCGGTCTGGGCGCTGCCTTCCGATCCGCAGAAATTCGATTCACTGACGTTTCGCGGCAGCAGCGGGAACGAGACCACGGCGCGCGCGGTGCTCGATGCGACCCACACCGAAGGGTTCATCCTGCTGCATCGCGGCCGCATCCTCATCGAGCATTACGGCAACGGTCTCCAGCCGGCGGCGCCGCATCTCGTCATGTCGGTCACCAAGTCGTTCGTCGGCACCTTGTTCGGCATCCTCGAAGCGCGCGGCGTGCTGCGCCTCGACGATCCGCTGACCCGTTTCGTGCCCGAACTCGCGCACACCGCCTATGACGGCGCGACGATCGGGCAGGTGCTCGATATGCAGAGCGGCGTCCGCTTCAACGAGGACTATACCGATCCGGTCTCGGATGCCGCCCGCATCGATTGGGCGTTGGGCTGGAAGCCGCTGCCGCCCGGCGAACCCTATCGCTCGATCGATCAACTGATCCTCAGCCTGACGACGCGCGAGAGGGACCATGGCGCGGCTTTCCGCTATCGCTCGATCGAAACCGATGTGCTCGGCTGGGTCGTTGCGCGCGCGACGCAAACCGACCTCGCGACATTGCTGTCGCAGGAGCTTTGGCAGCCGATGGGCATGGAGTTCGATGCCGACATCGCGCTCGATCGCGCCGGGGTCGGGCTTGCCGATGGCGGTATGTCGGCGACGCTGCGCGATCTCGCGCGGTTCGGCCAGATGTATCTCGATGATGGCGTCGCGAACGGTCGCACGATCGTCCCGGCCGCCTGGGTGCGCGCCTGCCGTACCGGCGATCCCGAGAAATTCAACGATCCCGCGTTCGGCGGACCGCAGCCCGGCCATGCCTATAGCCGGCAATGGTGGGTGCGCAATGTGGCAACAGGTGCCGCGATGGCGCGCGGCATCCATGGCCAGCTTGTCTATGTCGATCCGCCGCGCGCGCTGGTAGCGGTCAAATTGTCGAGCTGGCCGACCGCGCGCAATCTGGCGCTACTCGGCGACACGATGGCGATGATCGATGCGATCGGCGCGAGCTTGGGTGACCGGCCGCGCGGCTGATCAGCCGGTAAACGGCGCGGCCAGTGCGGTGACGGTCGCCCAGAACAGCAGCAGTCCGATTGCGACGATCGCAAGCCCGCCCAGAATCCTGAGCACGATATCGAGGCGCAGGGCCCAATGCCTGCCGCTTGCCGCGGCGCGCGATTGCGGCAGGCGGATCAGCGACGCGATGGCCACGAGCGCCGCGACCGCGATTCCGGTACCGGCCCCCATCGCAAAGGCCGAGACGATCCCCGCTGCGTGCAGTCCAAGCCCGTACGCAAACACAAGAACAAGGATCGCACCGGTGCAGGGTCGGATCCCGACCACGACCGCAAGAGCAATTGCGTCGCGCAGGCCGTGGGCACGACCGAGCGTTTCGGCATCCGGCATATGTGCATGATCGTGATGATCGTGCGCATGGTCGTCGGCGTGATCATGGTGGCTATGGTTGTGATCGTGGCGATGCGCCGCAGCGGTAGTGCGGGTCCGATTCAGGCGGCGGAACCCGCCGATCAGGAGATAGCCGCCCATCGCTGCGATCAGCAGAAAGCTGGCGGCCTCGGCGATCGTCACGCTGCGGGTGATGAGGCGCGTGGTGCCGTCGAGCGTCAGCAATATGGCATAGACCAGCAAAATCGCGGTCGTCGCCTGGATGAAGGCGGCCAGCAGCGCGATCCCGATGCCGCGCCACATGATCCGTTCGCTGGTCAGTGCATAGGCCGTGATCACCGCCTTGCCGTGTCCCGGCCCGACGGCATGGAACACGCCATAGAGAAAGCAAAGGCCCAGCAGGGCGATGAGCGCACCGGGCGATCCGGCCTCGTCCGTCGCGCGGACCGCATCGGCCAGTTTGCGCTGGAGGTCGCGCTGCTGCGTCCGGATTTCGATCATCAACCGATCGAACCGGTCCGGGACGCCGCTGTTTGTAGAATCGTTCGGCGCAGCGCCGAAGGGCGAAGGCGCGGTCTCCTGCGCGCTCGCCGGAATCGCTGACAGAAGTAACGGGACCAGTAGGAGCAGGACGATCCATACCGGGCGTAGCGAGAAAGTTGGCATTGCGTGGCGCGAGCCCCTTCGACAATCAGTCACAGCGGAGCCGCGCGGTCTCGGCAAACATGATGCCGATACCCATCGCCTGATCGGTATTGGTGAAAGTGGTTTCGCCGAGGCTCAGCGGAGCGAGGCTCGGCGTTGCCCGATTGATCGTGACCGTGCAGGCGTCCGATCCCTCGACCGTTACCGCGTTGTTGCCGGCGAACTCGACCGCGATATAGTAGGTCGGGTCGTACATGCGGAGCGCAACATCATGCGCCTTCGCATCGACCGGTTCCGCAAGCGGCAACGTGAATCGCAGCGTGATAATCCCATCCTCGATATCGGCCGCGTAGGCTTCGGCTTCACCGAAAATCCCGTAGCTGTCGTCGACCATAAGCTCGGTCATGTAGTGCCACTCGACCAGGCTCTCGATATATTGCTCCGCCAGCGCTTCCTTTTCGGCGTCCGTAACCTCATCGTTGCCGTCAGCGTTCAGTTCTTCGAGCGCGAAGGCGCTGAAGAATTCGTCGAACTGCCAGACGATCTTGACCGCTTCAACTTCCTGGGCAGCGTCGACGACCAGAATGGCGCTGGCATCGATCCAGACATGGGGATGCGCCACCGCCAGCCCCGGTTGGGCGACAAACAAGGCGGCAACCAGCGTTGCGGCGATCCGGCGCGCGGCCGAGCGAAGTGCGGGGCGATGGCGTTCGAGCATGCGAAAGGCACAAGTCCGGTGGTTATGGGCGAGGCCCGACAGTATAGGCCCCGTCCGAATCCGCATCTACCGCCGGCTGGCGCGCCGACTTTCCGTTCGCGGCCGAGCCTGCAAGAATGCAGCCGCAAGAAGCGGGGGCGGGATCATGGCCGAAGAAACATATGACTATGTCATCGTGGGTGCCGGCTCGGCCGGTTGCGTGCTGGCGAACCGGCTGACCGAGGATCCGAAGGTACGCGTTCTGCTGCTCGAAGCGGGCGGGCGCGACAGCAGCATCTTCATCCAGATGCCGACTGCGCTCTCGATCCCGCTGAACAAGGAAAAATACAGCTGGGCCTATCATACCGAGCCCGAGCCGCATCTCGG
>JBBDWW010000242.1:0-4000 GCA_040902645.1 Dongiaceae bacterium
CTTATGCGGTGCCGCATGTGGTCGCGACCGCCGCGATGTGGCTGACGCATCGCGGGCCGGAGATCGCCGCGAAATACGGCACCGGCTGGAAGCGGGTCGAGGCGTTCCGGAAACTGCTGCGGCTGACGCAGCGCGTGCTGCTGTTCCAGGCGCCGCCGGATTGTGTCGCCCGCGCGCTCGATGCTGAGGCGCTGCTCAAGCGCGCATTGCCGACGGTCGACGATACCGATTTCGACGCCGACCGCGCGGAAGACGATCGGGTTTAATACCCTTTCCCCCGCTTTCGGGGGAGAGGGAAAAGTGAGGGGGTATCGTTCCACTAACCAAAACCACAGACCTCTCCTCACCCCGAGGAGCGAGTGCGCCGCGATTGATCGCGGCGGCGAGCGTCACGAGGGGCACACAGCGTCTGAACCGCATCCCTCGTGACGGCGGCGTGCGCCACCTGCTCGGGATGAGGAAGACAATGGACCTCGATCCTCTCGACCAATCGGCATGCTCGCCAAATCCGGCAACAGCGTGAGCACGCCGCTCTCTGGCGGCCACAATCCCAGCGCGCTAAGGTTCGGCCCGTTGCGAAACAACGAAAGCCGGATCCCATGTCGAACATTCGCCGCGCCACCGAAAAAGACGCCGAAGCGGTCGGCACGATGCTCACATCGTTGCTCGCCGAGCTCTATCCGGACCAGGCGCCCGACTATCGACCCGAGCGCGCCATCGAAACCGCCCGCGCATTGCTCGACGCCGATGGCTATTGCGCGTTCCTCGCGCTGATGCCGGACGGCGAGATCGGCGGCGTCGTCGGCCTCAGCGAATGCAAGGCAATCTACGCGCACGGCATTTTCGGCGAGATCGTCGAGCTCTACGTGAAACCCGAATATCGCTCGGCCAAAGTCGGTGCGCGCCTGATCGATGCGGCCATCGCCTTCGCGAACGCGCAAGGCTGGTCGATGCTGGAAGTCGGCGCACCCGACGTGCCGCGCTGGCAGCGGACCGTCGATTTCTATCTGCGTAGCGGCTTCACGGAAATCGGACCACAACTGTTTCTGGATCTCGGGAAAGACCCCGGTTGACGCCGGGCCCGCGCCGTCAGCCCTGCGGGTTGATCACCGCTTCGATCTCGTGCCCGTCCGGATCGATCGCAAAGGCCGCGTAATAGCCGGCGCCATAATCGGGGCGCAGGCCGGGTGCGCCATTGTCGCGCCCGCCGTTTTTCAACGCCGCGTCGTGGAATTCACGAACCGCCTCCCGGCTCGGCGCCCCGAACGCGAGATGGAATCCCGGGCGCGGCAGCGCCGACCCCTGCTTGCGTTGCTTGATCGCAAACTTGTCGCCGCCGCCGGCGATGCCGTAACCCACCGCCTGATCCGATTCGCCGGGCCTGATATCGTCCCACACCCGCACATAGCCGAGCGGGCGCAGCACCGCATCGTAGAACGAGGCCGACCGCTCGATATCGGCGACGCCGAACGAAATGTGATGCAGCATCGGCATGACTGACTAGCTAGCGATCTTCTCGACCGAGCGCGGGAAGGTTCCCGGCGGAAAACCCTCGCCGCGACCTTCCGGCGTCAGATCGAGCGCGTTCCACAGCGGCCACATCAGGTCGACATGGCGGTCGTGCTGGCCCGGTTCCGCCGGCACGAACAGCAATTCGCTCGCCCAGTGATGCCGGATCGATCCGTCCGTCGCGCGCCGGAACACGTTCATGATCGGCATCTGGCTGTCGTCCGGCTTCTCGGCATGATAGTCGGCATTGTACGTCGTGCCGCCCGAGGAGAGGAAACGCGGATTGCGCCAATGCCGCTCGCGCGCCCAGCGGCGGGTCATGGCAAGCGGTGCCTTCGCGACGACGGCGAAGCCGGCGCGATCCTCGATCTGCGCCACATTGCCCTGAAGCGCATCGAGTACCGACGTGCAGCCGGGACAAGGCTTGCCGCCCGCCTTGTACATCATGCTGTAGATCAGCAGCGTGTCGTGCGCGCCGAACAAAGCGGACAATCGCGTCGTCGTCTCCGGCCCGTCCGCATCGAGCGCGCGCGGGCCCTCGATGAACGCATAATCCTCCTTGAGCGCGCCGCCCGCAGGTAGCGCACGGCGTTGCGCCGCGACAGCGTCGATCTGTCGGCGCAGCGCGATCTCGGCCTCGAGCAGTGCATCGCGCGCGCTGCGATACGCGGCGGGTTCGTTCGGAAAGCGTCTGTCGTGGATGGTCATGTCGGTCTCCCGCGGGGGTGGGTGAGATTCTGGCGGTGGCGCGCTTGACAGGTCGGTCGATCGATTGTATTTAACATATAGGTTAAATAGTCAACCAGTCAAATGCCAGCCACAGACCCCCTTTCCGCCTCGCTCTCCGCTCTCGCCGATCCGACGCGGCGGGCGATACTCGCGCGGCTCGCCGAGGGCGAGGCGACGGTGAACGAGATCGCGGAACCGTTCGAAATCAGCCTGCCGGCGGTATCGCGGCATCTGAAAGTGCTGGAAGGCGCCGGGCTCATCTCGCGCGGCCGCGATGCGCAATGGCGGCCCTGCAGGCTCGATACCGCCGGGCTCCGTACCGTCGACGACTGGCTGGCGCGGTATCGCCGCTTCTGGACCGAAAACCTGGACCGGCTCGATGCGTATATCGCCGAACTCAGGGACAGCGAGCCGTCGCAATGAGTACGCCTATCGCCGACGACGAACTTCTCATGACGCGCATTTTCGATGTGCCCGCGGCCACGCTCTTTGCGCTCTGGACCAGGCCAGAACATTTGTCGCGCTGGATGGGCCTGGGCGGATCCGGCTCGTCCCCCGGCTCGTCCGACGTCACGATCGATCTTCGGGTCGGCGGCGCCTACCGCGCGATGGTCATGTCCAAAACGCACGGCGAAAACTGGTTCCATGGCGTCTATCGCGAGATCGAAGCGAACCGGCGGCTGGTCTTCACCTTCAACTGGGACAATGACGGTCCGTCGACCGGGATCGAAATGCTCGTGACGATTACGTTCGAGGACCGCGACGGCCGGACGATCCAGACCTTCCATCAGCGGCGCTTCAGAAACGTCGATAGCCGCGATGCCCATCGCAGCGGCTGGACAGACCTCTTCAATCAACTTGCGGCCTATGCCGCGACCGCCACCAAGGAGAACCAGGCATGATCACGATCTCGGCATTCAAGTGGGTACCGGATTTCGCGCAAGGCCAGGTACGCGATCTGCGCGCGCGCTGGGCGCTGGAGGAAGCCGGCATTCCCTATCGGACCCGTCTGCTCGAACAGGGCGACCAGGACAAGCCGGATTATCGCGCGCTGCAACCGTTCGGGCAGGTGCCGATCCTCGAAGAAGACGGCTTCACCCTGTTCGAATCCGGCGCCATCGTGTTGCATATCGGCGAACGCAGCGAAGCATTGTTGCCGAAGGCCCCTGCCGCACGGGCACGCGCGACCCAGTGGCTGATCGCGGCGCTCAACTCGATCGAGCCCTTTGTGATGAACGTCGCAATGATCGATCTCTTCTACAAAGATGAGGAATGGGCAAAGCAGCGCCGCCCGGCTGCCGTCGAATTTGTGAAACGGCGTCTCGCCGGGCTGTCGGCGTCGCTCGGCGACAAACCCTATCTGGACGGCGACCGCTTCACCGCCGGCGATCTGATGATGACGACGGTGCTGCGGATCCTCAAGGACACGGACATCGTGTCGAGCGACGCACGGCTCGCCGCCTATGTCGAGCGCTGCACCGCACGACCTGCCTTCCGGCGCGCGTTCGATGCGCAGATTGCCGATTTCAGGCAAGCCGCCTGACAAAGCGTCCCCGCGCCGCGCGGTCGCCGGCGCTCTCGTTCGGAAATTGTTTGTCGCCGCCGAAGCGGGCGGCGCGGACGAGGAAGTCGTCACGGCGACGTTCGATCTCGACGCGATCCGCCAGATGCGCGCGAATTGGGGCGTGTTCCGCGACCGAAGGCCCGATCTTTACGGCCCGCTGCTCACCCTCGACGGCGCCGACACGCGGTAGCACGGGGC
>JBBDWW010000243.1:0-3983 GCA_040902645.1 Dongiaceae bacterium
TCACGCCCTCGTTGCCGACCTTCTGCATCGCCTTGGCGATCATCTGGCCGATTTCTTTCTCGCCGTTGGCCGCAAGCGTGCCGACCTGGGCGATCTCTTCCGAGGTCGAGACCTTCTTGGCGCGCTTCTTGACGTCTTCGACGACGGCATCCACCGCCTTGTCGACGCCGCGCTTCAGGTCCATCGGGTTCATGCCGGCGGCCACGGCCTTCACGCCTTCGCGAACGATCGCGTGGGCGAGAATCGTCGCCGTGGTGGTGCCGTCACCGGCCTTGTCGTTGGTCTTCGACGCGACCTCGCGCACCATCTGCGCGCCCATGTTCTCGAACTTGTCGGCAAGCTCGATTTCCTTCGCCACCGTGACACCGTCCTTGGTGATACGGGGCGCGCCGAACGCCTTGTCGAGCACGACGTTACGACCCTTCGGGCCGAGCGTCACTTTGACGGCGTTGGCAAGAATGTCGATGCCGCGCAGCATCCTGTCGCGCGCATCGGCCGAAAAACGTACGTCTTTCGCTGCCATGATTCCTTACGTCCTTTCCTGATCGGGCCTGCTTAGGCCGCTTTCTTCTTCTTGGCGGCCGAACCACCCTCGATCACGCCGAGAATGTCCGACTCCTTCATGATGAGAAGGTCTTCGCCGTCGACCTTCACTTCAGTGCCGGACCATTTGCCGAACAGCACGATGTCGCCTGCCTTCACATCGGGCGGAACGATCTTGCCGTCGTCGGTGCGGGCACCGGTGCCGACAGCGACGATCTCGCCCTGCATCGGCTTTTCTTTCGCGGTATCCGGAATGATGATGCCGCCAGCCGTCTTTTCCTCTTCGCCGAGGCGACGGACGAGCACGCGATCATGTAGCGGACGGAATTTCATTATATCCTCCGTGGATCTAAGTCCCTGATATTCCCCAGATTTGTGTTTTTGCCTGAGGTGTCGGGGCGTGTGTTAGCACTCCCGAGCCTTGAGTGCCAGCGATCTAATAAGACGACCTTACTGCGTCAAGGGGGATCGGGCGATTTTTCGCGCCCGCTCGCTGCGGCCAATGGCCGCCGGCCCGCTGGCAGCAGTCTCGGCTGAAGGCTGCTAACAAATTGATATAATTGATAAATATTCTTGCTAGCCGCTCGGGACAGGCCAATATCAAGAAGGCGGCGATGCCCTGTCATCCGAGTCGGGCGTGGCTGGAACGGAAAGCACAGAGGAAACGAATGGCGGACCTCGCCCGGCAACTCGCGAACTACCGGCTGACGACGGCGAACATCCTCTATCATTTGCCCGACCATCCGAGCCTGCTGCAGAACTTCGTCTGGCAGACCTACGATATCGCGCCGGATTTTCCGAACCTGCGCCGGTTTCTCGCCTTCTGGGAGCGCGAGATCGAGGGCCGGATTCATTCGGTGCAGGTAGCCGGCGCCCAAATCGTCACCGCCTCTGAGTTCCGCTACGCACAGTGCGAGCTGCAACTGCACTGATCGGCGGGGCCGGCAGCGGCGAGGACCATGCGCCAGCCGATTGAGATCATCGAAGCGCCGCTTTCGGTCGGTGTCGGACTTACCGGCGTCGAGCATATGGCCGGTGCGCTGCGCGATGCGGGCCTGCAACGGGCGCTCGCCGCTGTCGCCTGCACCGCCATGAACGCCCCGTTCAACGCCCGCATCGTCGATCGCGAGACCGCTTTGCCCGAACCGCAGAAGGTGCGCGCGTTCCTGCTGGCACTGGCAGATTCCGTCGAGCGGGTCATGGGCGCGCAACGGTTTCCGGTCGTTATCGGCGGCGATTGCACGATCCTGCTCGGCTGCCTCGCCGGCGCCAAACGAAGCGGTGCGATCGGCCTGCTGTTTCTCGACGGCCATACCGATTTCAACAAGCCGGGCTATCCGGACAACGAACCGGCAAGCATGGATCTCTATCTCGCGACCGGCCGCGGGCCTGAGATCTTATCGAAACTCGACGGCGAGGCGCCGCTGGTCGAGGAGCGCCGCGTGGTGTGCGTTGGCTATCGCGACGAAAAATATGTCGAGGCGGCCGGCGGCAACACGCCTGCCGGAACCGAGATCACGCTGCTGCCGCTGGCGAGGTTCCGCAGCGGCGGTTTCAGCAACATGGTGGCCGCGGCGCTCGATCACCTGTGCGCCGACGAAGGTGCGTTCTGGCTGCATTTCGATGTCGATGCTCTGGACGATGAGGCGATGCCCGCGGTCGACTATCGGATGAAAGACGGCCTGTCGGTCGGCGAATGCGTCGAAATCATCCGGCGCGCGCGACAGACCGGCCGCATGTGCGGCATCGACATGACGATCTTCAATCCGACGCTCGACTGGGATGGCAGCGGCGCGCGATTGCTGGTCGATCTGCTGGGTGCGGCGCTGAAAGAGTGAGGGCGGTCAGTCCGCCGTCAGTTTCGCCGGGAAGCCAGGCGCGCGCAGATCGGTCGCGAGCGCATCCTCGAGCAGTTTGACGACCTGCGTCGACCAGGCGCCGCCGCCATATTGCGATGTTGCGCGCCGGAAGATCTGTTCGGTCAAACCGGCGAGCTCAAGTGGCACGCCGAATTCGCGCCCGAAGCCAAGCGCAAATCCGAGATCCTTCTGCGCGAGATCCATTGTGAAGCCGATATCGTAGCTGCCGTTGAGAATAAGCTGGCCCTCGGTCTCGAACACGAAGCTGTTGCCGGAACTCGCCTGGATCGCCGCGAAGGATTGCGCGAGATCGAGCGCGCCTTTCTTCGCGAGCATCAGTGCCTCGCCGGCCGCAACCAGATGGACGAAGGCGAGCATGTTGGTGATGACCTTGATGATCGCCGCCTGGCCGAGCGCGCCCATATGCAGCACCGTGCCGCCCATCGCCGCGAAGGCCGGGCGGTGTTTCGCGTAGAGCGTGGCATCGCCGCCGACCAGCACGGTGATCGCGCCTTCGGCGGCCTTGTGCACGCCGCCGGTAACCGGCGCCTCCAGTGTTTCGATGCCCTTGCCGCGCGCGAGGTCGGCGAGCGCCAGGATTTCGTCGCGATCGTTGGTGCTCATTTCGATCCAGCAGGCGCCGGATCGGAGCCCCTCGAGCACACCGTTCGGACCGGCAACGACCGCACGGGACGCAGCCGGCGACGGCAAACAGGTGAAGACCGCATCGGCGCCGGTCGCGGCCTCTTTCGGCGAGGATGCCCAGCGTGCGCCGGCGGCGATGAGCGGCTCTGCCGCGTTGCGATCGAGATCGTGCACGCTCAATTCGAAGCCGGCGCCGACGAGGCTGCGCGCGAGATGCCGGCCGAGATGACCGAGCCCGATGAACCCGTATTTCATGATGTCGTTCCTTCGGCGCCGCGGTTTGACCGTGGTCAGTCGACCGGGTCTTCACCCATTTCAAGATGCAGGCCCTCGCCTTTGAACGTATGGGCCTCGGCGACTTTCTCGTTCAGCTCGACGCCGAGACCGGGTGCTGTCGGCGGAATCACGTAACCGTCCTCCCAGCGCATCGGTTTCTTCAGGATCTCGGCGTGAAAGCCGCCCCATTGCTGGATGCTTTCGAGCACGAGGAAGTTCGGCGTGCAGGTGGCAAGTTGCACGTTCGCGGCACCCACGATCGGCCCGCAATAAAGATGCGGCGCGATCTGCGCATAATGCACCTCGGCGATCGCCGCGATCTTCTTCGCCTCGAGGATGCCGCCGACCCTTCCGAGATTCATCTGCAGGATCGAGGCCGCGCGATGTTCGAGTACGCGCGCGAATTCGTATTTGGTCGCGAGCCGTTCGCCGGTCGCGATCGGAATCGTCGTCGCGCGCGCGACCAGCGCCATCTCCTCGGGCATTTCCGGCGGCGTGGGCTCTTCGAACCAGAGCGGATCGAAGGGTTCGAGCTGGCGCGCGAGGCGGATCGCGCCCGAGGCGGTGAACTGGCCGTGCGTGCCGAACAAGAGATCCGCCTTGTCGCCGACCGCGTCGCGGATCTTGCGGCAGAATTCGACCGAGAGGGCGATGCGATCG
>JBBDWW010000244.1:0-3900 GCA_040902645.1 Dongiaceae bacterium
GCCGACCATGCGGCGCACCGCCTCGTGAAACACGACGCCGATCACCTTCTGCAGCAGCAGCGAGCGGAACTCGAAATCGACATAGAAGTCGATCAGCGTGCCACCCTGACCATCCGGCTCGAAAATCCAGTGATTGTTGAGATAACGGAACGGGCCTTCGGTGTAGGCGACATCGATCCGATGGCCCGGCCGATCCAGCGTGACCTTGCTGGTGAACCGCTCGCGGATCATGCGAAAGCCGATCATCAGATCGGCGATAATCACGTTATCGATGCGGCTGCGAATCCGCGATCCGACGCACCAGGGCAGGAACTCCGGATAGCGTTCGATATCGGCAACCATATCGAAGAGCTGCTCCGGCCGGTACGGCAGATGACGCTTCTCCGCGTGGGTGGGCATTCAGGCCAGGTCCGAGGGCGCGGCGCTCAACCTGTAACCGCAACGCGCGTCAGTTTCGCCTCGCGCGCCGCGCGCAGTTTCGCGAAATCGTCGCCGGCATGGTGCGACGAACGCGTGAGCGGCGAACTCGCGATATGGAGGAAGCCCTTGCCGAGCCCCTGCCGCCGATACTCCTCGAACTCATCGGGCGGCACGAAGCGATCGAGCGGATGATGCTTCGGCGTGGGCTGCAGATATTGGCCGATCGTCATGAAGTCGATATCCGCCGAGCGCATATCGTCCATCACCTGCAACACCTCGTCGCGCATCTCGCCGAGCCCGACCATAATGCCGGACTTGGTGAACATCGACGGGTCCAGTTCCTTCACCCGCTGCAACAGACGCAGCGAGTGGAAATAGCGCGCGCCGGGCCGGACCGGCCGATAGAGCCGCGGCACGGTTTCGAGATTATGGTTGAATACGTCCGGTTTCGCCGCGACGACGATCTCGAGCGCGCCATCCTTCTTGAGGAAATCGGGCGTCAGAATCTCGATCGTCGTGCCGGGCGCGAACTCGCGGATGCGCGCGATAGTGTGCGCGAAATGATTGGCCCCACCGTCCGGCAGATCGTCGCGATCGACCGACGTGATGACGATATGATTGAGCCCCAGCGCAGCGACCGCCTGGCCGACATGTTCGGGCTCGTGCGGATCGAGCTTGTCCGGCAGCCCCGTCGCCACGTTGCAGAAGGCGCAGGCGCGCGTGCAGACCGAGCCGAGGATCATCATCGTCGCGTGCTTCTTTGCCCAGCACTCGCCGATATTCGGACAGGCCGCTTCCTCGCACACAGTGTTGAGCTTGAGCTCGCGCATCAACGCGCGCGTCTCGTGATACTCGCGGCTAACCGGCGCCTTGACGCGGATCCAGTGCGGCTTGCGCACCGGCGGCGTATCCGGCCGGTTGACCTTTTCCGGATGGCGCGGGCGCGGTGTCTCGGCGGTGGTGTCGCTCATAGGATCCTGACTGTTCCCGTTCAAA
Source organism: Dongiaceae bacterium (assembly GCA_040902645.1). Taxonomy (GTDB): domain Bacteria; phylum Pseudomonadota; class Alphaproteobacteria; order Dongiales; family Dongiaceae; genus JAWXBK01. Next base: position 1,417 of record JBBDWW010000244.1, read on the forward strand.
GTCGCATCGATGCAAGAATAACAGTTTCCGTCGAACCCCGCACCAAGGCCTCGAGCGCGCGCCAGACACCGCCACGCTTCAGCCCGGTCTCGCCGAAATGCTGATGCTGGGCCTCCTGAACCTGGATCGACCGGATCTCGTCGGCCACTCGCGGCGCATCAATACACATCAGTGCGATCTGTTTTTCGAGATGGCGGTTGACCGTATCCTCCACCGCGTAGGTACAAACCCGGATGCCATTGCGGCCGAGCGCGGCCGTCATAAGCCCTAACGCGAAGCCGCCGACATACCAGACGGGAAATACCCGGCAGCGACGCGCGCCATACTCGATCCGCAAGATCTCGAACCGCCGGATATGATCGCGCTCATGGGCGAGAATTTCGCGCAAAATCGGCAGCAGGTCGCGATAAAACACACGTGCCATCAGAATTTGCGCAGTGTAGATCGCGATCGCGCCGTACTCACCGGCATGATCCACTTTGATGGAGTTGCGGATCGCACGCGCGATTTCGCTGTTGCCCGCCGTATCTGCCCGCGCGAGCGGAATGGTCAGAGTGGACGGCGCGGGATCGGAAATTGTCATTTTCATCAGATATGCAGTACGCGCCCATACGCATCGAGCACGCTCTCGTGCATCGTCTCGGAGAGCGTCGGGTGCGGGAAAACCGTCGCCATCAGTTCGGCCTCGGTCGTCTCCAGCGTGCGCGCGATCGCATAACCCTGGATCAGTTCGGTCACTTCGGAGCCGATCATATGCGCACCGAGCAGCTCGCCGGTCTTCGCATCGAAGATCGTCTTGACCAGCCCCTGATCGTCGCCGAGCGCAATCGCCTTGCCGTTCCCGACGAACGGGAACCGGCCGACCTTCACTTCGTGGCCCGCCTTCTTCGCGGCCTCTTCGGTCAAGCCGACACTGGCGATCTGCGGATGGCAATAGGTGCAGCCCGGAATGTTCAATTTGTCTATCGGATGCACGCCTTTTATGCCCGCAATCTTCTCGACGCAGACGACGCCCTCATGGCTCGCTTTGTGCGCGAGCCAGGGCGGGCCAGTCAGATCGCCGATCGCATAGATGCCGGGCTCGCCTGTGGCGCCCCATTCGTCGGTCACGACATGGGATTTCTCGACTTTGATCTTTGTGTTCTCGATCCCGATCTTTTCCACGTTCCCGACGATGCCGATTGCGAGGATCACGCGATCGACGGTCAGCGTCTCGGTCTTCTTCTCTTTGGTCTCGATCGTGGCCGTGACGTTGTCCTTGCCCTTGTCGAGTTTCTTCACCGCAGCACCGGTCAGGATCTTCATGCCCTGCTTGGTGAATGCCTTGTGAGCGAAGGCGGAAATCTCGGCATCCTCGACCGGCAGGATGCGGTCGAGCACCTCGACCACCGTCACGTCGCAGCCGAGTGTGCGATAAAAGCTTGCGAACTCGATCCCGATTGCGCCGGAGCCGACGACCAAAAGCGATTTCGGCATGGAAGCCGGCACCATCGCCTCGCGATAGGTCCAGATCAGTTTGCCATCCGGCTCGAGCCCGGGCAGGGATCGCGCACGCGCGCCGGTCGCGAGGATAATGTTGGTCGCACTCAGTTCGGCGATGGTCTTGCCGTCCTTCTCGACGATCACCTTGCCCTTGCCGGCAAGGCGCCCCTGGCCGTCGTGCACGGTGATCTTGTTTTTCTTCATCAGGAATTTGACGCCGCTGCTGAGCCGGCCCGCGACCTTGCGGCTGCGCTCGACCACTTTCGCGATGTCGTAGCCGACATCCTTCGCCGACAGCCCGAAATCGCCGGCATGGGTCATCAGATGATAGACCTCGGAGGTGCGCAGCAGGGCCTTGGTCGGAATGCAGCCCCAGTTGAGGCAGATGCCGCCCAGATTTTCGCGCTCGACGATCGCGGTTTTCATGCCGAGCTGCGCCGCGCGGATCGCTGCGACATAGCCGCCCGGCCCGCTGCCGACAACGATAAGGTCGAATTTGTCTTCGGCCATCGATCAGATCCTCTGCGGCCCCTGTTGCGTGAGGTCGCTCACGACATCGCCGGTGTTCACGATTCCCTTGCGCTCGAGCACCAGCATCGAGCATTCGCGCTCGGCGAAGGGTTTATGTTCGACGCCGCGCGGTACGATGATCATCTGCCCCTCGCCGATCTCGATTTGGCGGTCGCGGAAGTCCATCCGGAAACTGCCTTTGACAACCAGAAACAGTTCGTCGGCGTCCTCGTGCGAATGCCAGACGAAATCGCCCACGACCTTGACCAGCTTGACCTCGTAATCGTCGACACCGGCGACGATCTTCGGGCTCCAGTGATCGGAGAAGAGCTTGAGCTTCTCCGCCAGATCGATGCGGTCCATCGCGGCTACCTTTCGCCTACAGCATCATGGTCAGCGGATCTTCGACGAGTTTCTTGAACACGTTGAGCCATTTCGCGCCCAGCGCGCCGTCGATCGCGCGGTGATCGCAGGAGATCGTCGCCGACATCA
>JBBDWW010000245.1:0-3883 GCA_040902645.1 Dongiaceae bacterium
AGAAGCCGGAATCGCTGCTGCACCGGGTCATTCTCGCCTCGACCAAGCCGGGCGCGGTCATCGTCGATCCGTTCTTCGGCACCGGCACGACCGGTGCGGTCGCGCGCCGCCTCGGCCGCCATTACATCGGCTTCGAGCGGGATCCCGATTACGCGAAGGCGGCCGAACGCCGCATCGCCGCGGTAACGCCGCAGACCGACGCCGCGATCGTCGATACGCCATCGCGGCGCGAAGAAAAACGCATTCCATTCGGCTGGCTGGTCGAACGCGGGCTGGTCGAACCGGGCAGCGTGTTGACCAGTCCGAACCGGCAATGGACCGCGCGGGTCCGTGCCGACGGCACCTTGATAACCGCCGAGCATCGCGGTTCGATCCACCAGGTCGGTGCCGCGGTACAGGGCGCGCCCGCCTGCAATGGCTGGCAGTTCTGGTGCCGCGAGATCAACGGCGAGCTGATCCCGATCGACCTGCTGCGTCAGCGGCTGCGCGCCGAACTCAACTGATTTCCCGCAGGCGGCGCTCCGCCGCCCGCTCCGGCCGCACCTGATGGCCCATATGGGCCGCAACCCTTCGCATCAACGTGGGCAGCGCATGGCGGCCGAGTTCGTCGGGACGAACCCATAGGCCGTCGAGTTTGTTGCGACCGACCTTCGTGCGCAGCACGCCGAGTTCCAGTTCGAAATGCGTGAACCCATGCGAGACGATGCCGGCAACGGGTTGCCAGTCCGCCTTCAGCGGCGCCTCGGCGAGCGCCTCGTCGGTCGTCCAGGGCTCTTCGCGCCAGGGCGTCGAGGGAAATTCCATCAGCCCGCCGAGCAACCCCGCTTCCGCGCGGCGCCGCAACAGGACCGATCCGTCGGCGCGCTCGATCCAGAACACGACGCCCTGCCGCAACGGCCGCGTCTTGCGCGGCGCTCGCCTTGGATAGTCGGCCGCCTCCCTCTTGCCGCCGACGGCGCAGAACGACAGGACCGGGCAGATCGCGCAGTTCGGCCGCGCCGGCACGCAGATGAGCGCACCGAGGTCCATTGTCGCCTGCGCAAAATCGCCCGGCCGTTTGTCGGGCGTCAGCATCGCCGCCAGCCGGCGCAGTTCGGGTTTCGCGGCCGGCAGCGGCGTTTCGAGCGCGTAAAGGCGAGCAACCACCCGTTCGACATTGCCGTCGACCACCGTCGCCGGCCGGTCGAAGGCGATTGCCGCAATCGCCGCCGCGGTATAGACGCCGATACCCGGCAGCGCGCGCAGTCCGGTCTCGTCGTCGGGAAACCGGCCGCCATGTTCCTCGGTCACCACGCGCGCGCAGCGATGCAGGTTGCGCGCTCGCGCGTAATAACCGAGCCCCTGCCATTCCTGCAGCACCTCGTCGAGCGAGGCCGCCGCCAGCCGATCGATGCTCGGCCAGCGTTCGAGAAAGCGCAGGAAATACGGACCGACGGTTACGACCGTGGTCTGCTGCAGCATGATTTCGCTGAGCCAGACCCGGTAGGGATCGCTGCGCCGGCCCGGTGCGGCACGCCAGGGCAAATGGCGCCGATGCCGGTCGTACCAGCCGAGCAGCGCGCTTGCGAAGGCCCGGGGTGGTGTGGCGGGCGGGATGGGACGGCGGGCCATGGCGCCTTATAGAATGGCCGGGCAATGGCCAGCGAGTCCAAGGATAGGGCGGGAAGAACGCAGGCAATCGGCGCGGTTCTGCCGAAGGTCGCCGGCGAAACGCTTGGCCGTCGCGGCTTCGCCGAGGGCGCGATCTTTGCGCAATGGCGCGATATCGTGGGCGCCGATCTAGCGGCCGACTGCCTGCCGGAAAAGCTTGCCTTCGTCGGCGGACGGCGCAGCGACGGCACGCTCCATATCCTGGCGGCGAGCGGCGCGGCGCTCGAGCTGCAGCATCGCACCGAGCAGATTCTCGCGCGGGTGAATTCCTATCTCGGCTATGGCGCGATCGCACGCGTCCGGATCCGCCAGGGCCGCCTGCCGGAGCGTCGGCCAAGCGCTGTTTTGCCCGAGACGAACGATGCCGACGAGGCGGCCGACCCAATGTTTGCCACCCCGGCGCTCGGGACGATCGCCGACCCGAAGCTCAAGGAGGCGCTGACCCGGTTCGGCCGCTCGGTCCGGCGCCACGAAAACGCCGCCGGAACGACGCGCCGACGCCGCTGATTGCGACGCTTAATGTGGCGCCGCATGCGGCCGGCCCGGGGATTGCGCACCCTGCGGAATCCTGCCACATAGCCGGCACCCTGGGATGGGGCCCCGAATCGGCTGGCGCATGCGTTTTGACCAGCCGCGATCCGACGAAAGAGGAGATTTTCGTGCGACGAATCAAGATCCTGGCGGGTCTGGCGGCCGCATCCATCCTGGTCCTGGGCATCGCAGCATGGCAGCTTCGCGGTCCCGCGAACGACGAGCTGACGGCGAGCGCCGAGACGGTTGCGCCGGTGGCCGAAGCGGTCGCGCCGGCTGGCGACGATACGGCCCCGACCGGCCTGCTTGCCGATGCGAGCGGTGAGCCGATGGATCTCTATGAAGACGATCATGTGCTCGGCAATCCCGATGCACCGATCACCATCATCGAGTTCGCCTCGTTGACCTGTCCGCATTGCGCGGCGTTCCACAACGACATCCTGCCGCAGATCAAGACCAACTACATCGACGAGGGTCTTGCGAAACTGGTCTATCGCAATTTCCCGCTCGACCAGTTGGCGCTCTACGCAGGGATGATGGTCGAGTGTGCGCCGGCCGATCAGTACTTCAACCTGCTCGGCGTGCTGTTCCGCACCCAGGAGCAATGGGGCACCTCGGCCGAACCGGTCAAGGCGCTGGAGCAGATCGGCCGAACCGCCGGGCTGTCCGCCGACCAGATCACGGCCTGCACCAACGACGAGGCGGCGGTCGAACGGCTGCTGACCCGCGCGCAGGAAGGCCAGGACAAATACGAAGTTCAATCGACGCCGAGTTTCATCATCAACGGCCAGATCGTGACGGGCGCGCTGCCCTACGAAGAGTTCGACGAGATTCTGCGCAACATGGTGCCGAAATCGTGATTCCTGCCGGCCCTTCGTCCTAGTCCCGCGGAGCGGCGCTTGGTGCATTTCAACAAACTGCGACTGACCGGGTTCAAGTCGTTCGTCGATCAGACGGAGCTGATGATCGAGCCCGGCATGACCGGAATCGTCGGGCCGAACGGCTGTGGCAAGTCGAATCTCGTCGAGGCGCTGCGCTGGGTGATGGGCGAGAATTCGCCCAAGCGCATGCGCGGCGGCGAGATGGAAGATGTGATCTTCGGGGGCAGTGCCAGCCGCCCGTCGCGCTCGGTCGCGGAAGTCGCGGTCGGGCTCGACAATAGCGGCCGCAAGGCACCCTCGCAGTTCAACGAATCCGACGAGCTCGAAGTGACCCGCCGCATCGAGCGCGGCATGGGCTCGAATTACAGCGTCAACGGCCGCGACGTGCGCGCGCGCGACGTCCAGCTTCTCTTTGCCGACGCCGCGACCGGTGCGCATTCGACGGCTATGGTAAGCCAGGGCCGCGTCGGTGCGATCATCAATGCGAAGCCAACCGACCGGCGCGCTCTGCTCGAAGAGGCGGCCGGCATCACCGGGCTGCATTCGCGCCGGCACGAAGCGGAACTGCGGCTGCGCGCGGCGGAAGCCAATCTCGCGCGGCTCGACGACGTTATCGTCACGCTCGAAAGCCAGTTGCAGGCGCTGAAGAAACAGGCGCGCCAGGCGAAGCGCTATCGCAACATTCAGGACCAGCTGCGCCGTGCCGAAGCGGTGCTGATGCATCTGCAATGGCAGGAAGCGCGGGCCCGCGAAGCCGATGCGCGCCAGACGCTCGCCGCCGCCGAAGCGGCGGTCGGCGAAGCGGCCGGTCGTGGGGGGGG
>JBBDWW010000246.1:0-3879 GCA_040902645.1 Dongiaceae bacterium
CGTGATGAGCTACCAGTTCGGCACCAACTGGGGCCCATTCGCCGATGCGACCGGTCCGGTCCTCGGGCCGCTGCTCGGTTACGAAGTGCTGACCGCGTTCTTCCTCGAAGCCGGCTTCCTCGGGATCATGCTGTTCGGCATGAAACGCGTCGGCGAGAAACTGCATTTCGCATCGACCTGCATCGTCGCCGTCGGCACGCTGATTTCGGCCTTCTGGATTCTCTCCGCCAACAGCTGGATGCAGACGCCGGAGGGCCACACGCTGGTCGATGGCCGCTACCTCGCCGCGGACTGGCTCGGTGTGATCTTCAATCCATCCTTTCCTTATCGCTTCACTCATATGGTCTTGGCGGCCTATCTCGCGACGGCGTTCGCCGTCGGCGCGGTCGGTGCCTTCCATCTGCTGCGCGACCGCGCGAACGAATCGGCGCGGACGATGTTTTCGATGGCACTGTGGATGGCCGTCCTGGTGGCGCCGCTGCAGGTCGTCGTCGGCGATCTGCATGGGCTCAACACGTTCGAGCATCAGCCGGCCAAGATTGCCGCGATGGAAGGCCATTGGGAAACCGAGGCCGGCGCGCCGTTCATCCTGTTCGGCTGGCCGGACATGGCGGCCGAGGAAACGCGCTATGCGATCGAAATCCCGAAGCTTGGCAGTTTCATTCTGACGCATGACTGGAATGGCACCGTCCAGGGCTTGAAGGATTGGCCGGCCGACGAGCGGCCGAATGCCGCCTGGGTGTTCTGGAGCTTCCGTCTGATGATCGGGCTCGGCGTGCTGATGGTGGCGACGGGCGCCGCCGGTCTTGTGCTGCGCTGGCGCGGATCGCTCGACCGGACACGCTGGTTCCAGCGCGCCGCAATCGCGATGGGCCCGTCGGGATTCCTTGCCATCCTCGCCGGGTGGGTCACGACCGAAGTCGGCCGCCAGCCTTGGCTGGTTTACGGGCTGATGCGGACGGAAGAGGGGCGTTCGCCGATCGCGGCTCCGGCCGTGGGCACGTCGCTTGCGGCTTTCATCGTCGTCTACTTCGCCGTGTTCGGCGTCGGCATCTGGTACATGCTGAAACTGATGGCGAAGACGCCCGGACCGCATGTGAAGCCACCCGAGACCGAGCAGCCGACCGTCTCGGCGCGCCTGCCGGCCGACAGCGACGACACCGCGAGATCGGGAGATGTCGCATGAGTATCGACCTGCCGCTGATCTGGGGCGCACTGATTGCCATTGCGGTGCTGATGTATGTCGTGCTCGACGGGTTCGATCTCGGCATCGGCATCCTGTTTCCGTTTCTGCGCAAGCCGGCGCATCGCAACACGGCGATCGATTCGATCGCGCCGGTCTGGGACGGCAACGAGACCTGGCTGGTGCTCGGCGGCGGCGGGTTGTTCGCGGTGTTCCCGCTCGCCTATTCGCTATTGATGACGGCCTTCTATGCGCCGCTGATCGCGATGCTGCTGGCGCTGATTTTCCGTGGTGTCGCGTTCGAGTTCCGCGTGCGCGATCCGCGCCATACGCGGATCTGGGACTGGGCCTTCACTGTCGGATCCATTGGCGCGACGTTCGCGCAGGGCGTGGTGCTCGGCGCGTTCATCCAGGGCATCGACATCGAGGGCCGTTCCTATGTGGGCGGCTGGTACGACTGGCTCTCGCCGTTCAGCGTCTTCACGGGGCTGGCGCTGGTCGCGGGCTATGCGCTGCTCGGCGCCGGCTGGCTGATCATGAAGACCGAGGGCGAATTGCAGGAACGTGCCTTTGCGCTTGCGCGGCCGCTGCTCGGTTGCGTGCTGCTGACGATCGCCAGCGTCAGCCTGTGGACGCCGCTAACCCATACGTCGATCGCCGAGCGCTGGTTCGTCTGGCCCAACATCGCGATCCTGGCGCCGGTGCCGCTGCTGGTGGCCGTGCTTGCCCTGCTGCTGCATCGCGCCTTGCAGCGCCGCCACGATCGCGCGCCGTTCCTGCTGACGCTCGGCCTGTTTGTGCTGTCCTATCTCGGACTCGGCATCAGCCTGTTCCCGCAGATCGTGCCGCCGGACGTGACGATCTGGGACGCCGCCTCGCCGCCCGAGAGCCAGGGCTTCCTGCTGATCGGGACCGCCGTGCTGCTGCCGCTCGTGCTGTTCTATACGGGCTATGTCTACTGGATCTTCCGCGGCAAGGTTCGCGAGGGCGAGGGCTATCACGAACACTGACCATCCCCGCGGCGACGCGGGACAGGCGCATCGGCAGCCGCCGCGGCGCTGGCTCTGGTTTGCGCTGCTCTGGCTCGCCGGCGTTGCGATCTGCGGTGCGCTCGCCTATGCGCTGAAGGGCGTGCTCTGGCTGGTCGAGCCGCGCTAAGGGGCGATCAGCGACCGCGCTTCACCGCATCGAGATGCCGGCCGAAATCGCGGTGACCCATCAATCGCTGGCAGCGCTCGAAGCGGTTGGTCGCGTAGGCCCAGAAATCGTCGACCGGATTCTGGTTCGCATGCTGGATGACGCCCCAGAGCGTCCAGAGCAGATCGCACAAGGCCTTGTACATGACCATGCGGCCATATTGATCGGCCGGCGGGCGGCCGCTGAAATAGGCTTCCATCATTTCGGCATCCTGGCTCTCGTCGAACCCGGCCTCGACGGACACGTCGCCAAGATCCCACATCGGATCGTTGTTGCCGGCGTACTCCCAGTCGACCACCCACATGCGATCGCCGGTATCGAGGAAATTCTCGGCCAGCGGATCGCAGTGGCAAGGCACCGGCTTGACCAGCCGCGCATCGAGCGCGGCACGGATCTGTTCGGATTCTTTCTGCACGGCCTCGTAGCCGTCGGGGATTGTCGCCTGCTTTCGGCGCAGCAGATCGAGATAGGAATCCATCTGTCCGAACAGATCGAAGCGCGAGACGAACGGTTCGGGAAAATCATGCATGCGGTGCAGCGCGATCGCGGCACGCGCCGGCCGGCCCTTCGCCTTGAACAACGCGCCGTTCATGGTGAGCGCGCCGTCGATGAATTCGGTCACCATGACGCCGTCGCTCGCGTCGAACGCGACCAGCGGTGCATTGACGGCGGCGTCGCTGGCGATGCGCGCGTTCTGTGCCTCGGATTTGCGATCGATATATTCTGCCGTGCCTTCGCCGGGCACGCGCAGCACATAGGATTTGCCGCGCCAGTCGATCCGGTAATTGCGATTGGTGAGACCGCCCAGCCGATCGAGTTTGAGCGAACTGTCCGCACCGGCGAAGAGCGGGATGCGCAGCGCCCGCCCGCGGTCAGCCTGAAGATGCTCGTCGCTCACGATTTCAGCCTTTCGTTCGCGGGATCGTAGGGCACGCCGTCATATCGGCGTGCCGGGTAGCGCTCGCAGAAGCTTTCGACCTCGAAGTCGCTCTCCTGCGCGAGCGCGATCGGCAGATAAGCGTAGACGATTGGCTTGCCGATCGTATGGCCGACATTGCCGGTGGTGGTCACGGCAACGACCTCGCCGTCATGCAGCAAAGCCTCGCCGCCGAAGACCGGCGCGGGCTGTTCCAGCGTGAAGAGGCAGAGCTTGCGCTCGATTCCGGCATCGCGAATCCGCAGCAGCGCATCGCGGCCGATGAAATCCGGTTTCTTCCAGGCGATGCGCGGACCGAGCCCCGCCTCGAGCGGGTTGTAGTCGGGCGTGATGTCGGACGACCAATAGAGATAGAATTTCTCGACGCGCAGCGTCTCGATCGCGCGATAGCCGACATCGGCGATGCCGAACTCCTCGCCGGCGTCGCGCAGCAGCCGATAGACATGCGCCGCATATTCCTGCGGCAAATGCAGCTCCCAGCCCAGTTCGCCGACATAGCCCATGCGGATCGCGCGCACGTCGGCGCAGGCGCCGATCGCGATGACGCGGCAGGTCGAGAACG
>JBBDWW010000247.1:0-26144 GCA_040902645.1 Dongiaceae bacterium
GCGGCGATCTCGGCCGAGCGATCCGGATCGGCATAGACCTCGGCGCCCTCATGCGCTTCCGGATAGATGTAGGTGTAGGAGCGCAGCCGCTCATGCACGCGGCCGCCGAGCAGTTCGTAGACCGGCTTCTCGACCGATTTGCCGACGATATCCCAGCAGGCCATTTCGATCGCGCTCAGCGCACCCATCATCGAGATATCGGGCCGGAGCGAATAACCGCGGCCGTAGACGCGGCGCCAGAGCCGTTCGACATGGAACGGATCGGATCCTGCGACATGGCGCTCGCAGATGTCCTCGATCATCTTCGCCACGACCGTCGGTCCGAAGGTCGCGCAATAGGCTTCGCCGTAGCCGACGATGTTGTTATCGGTCACGAGTTTCACGAAAACGAAATAGCGACCGCCGAATCCGGGCGGCGGATTACCGACGATGAAGGTGCGGAACTCCTTGATCTTCATGAAGACCCTCTTGCTAGAACAGGATCACGTTGCGCAGCGCCTCGCCGCGGGTGACACCGGCGATCGCCGCGTTGATGCCGTCGAGCGGAAAGCGCCCGCTGATCAGTTCGTCGAGTTTGATCTTCCCCTCGCCATAGAGCGCGACCAGGCGGGGAATGTCGATGTCGATACGCGCCGAACCCATCTTCGAGCCGATCATGCGCTGGCCCCAGGCCGCAAAATTGCCCGGATCGAATTCGGCCATCACGCCGGTCGCCGGCATGCCGACTACGACCAGCGTGCCGCCTTTGGTGAGCAGCCCGAAAGCCTGTTCGAAGGCGGGTTTCGCGCCGACCGTGACGAACACGTAATCGGCGCCGCGTCCACCGGTCAGCGATTTGACCGCCGAAGCCGCATCCTCGTTGCGCGGATCGATCGCATGCGTCGCGCCGAACAGCCGCGCCGCCGCAAGCTTCGAGGCTGCGAGATCGATCGCGATAATGGGCGCCGCGTTCGCCAGTTTTGCGCCCTGCACCGCATTGAGCCCGACGCCGCCGGTGCCGATCACGACGACACTGCTGCCGGCCGGCACCGCCGCGTCGTTGACGACGGCGCCGACACCGGTGATGACACCGCAGGCGAGCAACGCCGCGACATCGAACGGCAGATCCTTCGGCACCGTCACGATTTGCGAGGCATCGACCACGACTTCTTCGGCGAAGGCCCCCGTGCGCAGACCCTGGTTGAGGCTGGTGCCGTTGGCACGCGCGAGCGGCCCGCGTTGGTCGAGCGGAAACTCGCTCTCGCACAAAACGGTCTGGCCTTGCGCGCAGTAATGACAATGGCCGCAGGAGCGGATCAAGGTGACGACAACATGATCGCCCGGTGCGACATGACGCACGCTTGCGCCGCATTCGACCACGATACCGGCCGCCTCATGGCCGTAAACGGCGGGCAGCGCGCCGCCCCAGGCACCCTGGATATAGAAGATGTCGCTGTGACAGATCGCGCAGGCGCCGAGCTTCACCCGGACCTCGCTTGGACCCGGCCGCGCCAGCGTGACGTCTTCAATGACGAGATCCTGGCCGAAACCGACGCAGACAGCCGCTTTCATGGGCATCCCCCTCACTCGACGCTACGCGGGCGACGAATGCGGCGGCAAGCGCCATCCGCGTTAGGGCCGGCTGCCGTAACCGAAACGGCTTGCCGCGGGCGGACAGCGGGTCTAGACCGCCGGCCATGCCAGCCTCGCCCACCACCCTCCGAACCGACCGGCTGATCCTGCGCCCGTGGCGCGCGGGGGATTTCGAACCCTTCGCCGCGATGAATGCCGATCCCGCGGTCATGGAATATCTGCCCAACCTGTTGAACCGGGACGAGAGCGACTCGCTGGCCGGCCGGATCGTCGAAGGCATGGCGCGACGCGGCTGGGGATTGTGGGCGGTCGAGATTCCCGATGTCGCACCCTTTATCGGTTTCACGGGTTTCGCGCCGGTGCCATTCGACGCGCGCTTTGCGCCCGCGGTCGAAATCGGCTGGCGCCTCGCCCGCGATTTCTGGGGCAAGGGCTATGCGACGGAAGCAGCAACGGCCGCCTTGCGGCTCGGGTTCGAGACCTTGCCGTTCGACTCCTTCGTCTCGTTCACGACGGAAGCGAACGCACGCTCGCGCGCGGTGATGACGCGGATCGGCCTCATTTACGATCCGGCGGAAGATTTTCATCATCCCTTGCTATTTGAATCGCATCCGCTCTCCGCGCATGTGTTGTACCGGGTGACACGAGAGGCGTGGCGCGCACGCAACAAGGCAGCCCTTGTTAACGCCGAAGACCGGGACTAGAACCCGCCCGCCATGACGCCAGCCCTCGCCCCGGCCTCGCCCCGCACCGACAGGCTCGCCGACCGCATCGCGGCGGCACCGATTGCGCATCGACGCGCGATCGCGCACTGGCTGTTGCTCTGCTGCGGGGTGATCTTCGCCATGGTGATGATCGGCGGTATCACGCGGCTCACCGAATCCGGTCTCTCGATCGCCGAGTGGCAGCCGCTCAAAGGCGCACTGCCGCCGCTGAACGAGGTGGAATGGCAAAGGCTGTTCGATCTCTATCGCCAGATCCCCGAGTATCAGCAGATCAATCGCGGCATGTCGCTTGCCGAGTTCAAGGAAATCTTCTGGTGGGAATGGATTCACCGGCTCTGGGGCCGGTTGATCGGGCTCGTGTTCCTGCTGCCGCTTCTATGGTTCCTCATCCGCCGCCGCATCCCGGCGGGGCTGACGCCGTATCTGGTCGCAGCCTTTCTGCTCGGCGGCGCGCAGGGCGCGCTCGGCTGGTTCATGGTCGCAAGCGGTCTTGCCGAGCGCACCGACGTAAGCCAATACCGGCTGGTCGCGCATCTGCTGCTGGCCTTCGCGATCTACATCTATCTGTTCTGGCTCGCGCTCGCCTGCCTCGGCCCGCCGCGCGGCCACGTCGATCCCGCGAACCGGCGCCGTCTTCGCTGGTTCGCCGTTCTGCTCGCGAGCACCGTCGCGATGGGCGCGTTCACGGCCGGGCTCAATGGCGGTTTCGTCTACAACGAATTTCCGCTGATGGGCGGTGCGCTGTTGCCCGGCGATGCGCTCGCGCTCGAGCCGCTCTGGATCAATCTGTTCGAAAATCCGGTCGCAGCACAGTTCGCGCATCGCTGGCTCGCGATCGCGACGGTGATCGCCGTTCTCGCACTCTGGTTTGCCGCACCGCACGCGAAGGACAAAATCACGCGCGGCCGGCCGCTCGATCTGCTGGCTGGCATGGCGCTGCTGCAGGCAGCCCTCGGGATCGCGACCTTGCTGAGCGTCGTCGCGCTCCCGCTGGCGGTGCTGCATCAGGCGGGCGCGCTGCTGCTTCTGACCGCGCTCGTCTGGGCGCTTTATGAGGCGGCACCCTACGAGGCGCGCGCATGACGGATACGGGCATAACGGGCGAACGCCTGCCGGTGTCGGTGCTGACCGGCTTTTTCGGCAGCGGCAAGACGACCTTGCTGCGCCATCTGCTGCAGAGCCCCGAATTGTCCGATACCGCAATCGTCGTGAACGAATTCGGCGAGATCGGGCTCGATCATCTGCTGCTGGAAACAGCCAAAGAAGACATGGTGCTGCTGGCGAGCGGCTGTCTCTGCTGCACGGTGCGCGGCGATCTGATCGATGCGCTGCGCCGCCTCTTCAAGAAGCGCTGGAGCAACGAGATCCCGGCCTTCCGCCGCGTCGTCATCGAAACGACCGGGCTTGCCGATCCGGCGCCGATCATCCACACGCTGATGCAGGATCCGCTGGTCGCCGACAAATTCCGGCTCGACGGCATCGTCGCGACCGTCGATGCGGTGCATGGCGAAGGCCAGCTCGATTCGCATGAGGAATCGGTCAAGCAGGCGGCCGTGGCCGACCGGATCGTGCTCACGAAATGCGATCTCGCGGACGAGACAGCCGTCGCTTCACTCGAAGCGCGGCTGCGCGCGCTCAATCCGGCGGCGCCTTTGTTGCGCGCCGAACAGGGCCGCATCGACGCCGCTTCCTTTCTCGATGCCGGGCTCTACAACCCGGCGACCAAGGACCTGGACGTGCAGCGCTGGCTCAATGCCGAAGCGTATGGCGAGACGGCGCATGACCCTCATCACGGCGACGGGCATAACCACGCGCACGCGGCACCCGATGTTAACCGGCACGATGCGCGCATTCGCGCGTTCGTCCTGACGCATGAACCGCCGCTCGACTGGACGCGCTTCGTGGACTGGGTCGAGGCGCTGATCGCCGGCTGCGGGCCGAACCTGCTGCGGCTCAAGGGCGTGCTGAATGTCGCCGATGCGTCGGGGCCGGTCGCGGTGCACGGTGTGCAGCATCTTTTTCACCCGCCGGTCGAGCTGCCCGCCTGGCCCGATGCGGATCGCCGATCGCGCCTCGTCGTGATCGCGCGCGACGTCGATCCCGCCACTGTCGCCGGGATGTTCCGGCAGTTTCAGGAACCGGGTTGATCGCCCGCTCTAGTCGCCCCGATTTACCTCAGTCGCGCCACCCGCCACCGCCCACGCTTCGTAGCCACCCTCGATCAACCGGGCATCGATGCCCCTGGCGATCAGCGCATCGCGGACGCCATGGCTGACCTCGTGTCCGTGCACGCAGTAAACGACGACAATCCGATCGCGCGGCAGTGCATCCGCCCAGCGATCCACGGCGAACGGATCGCGCCATTCGGCGCCGGCAATATGCCGCCCGGCTGCGTCATAGGCCGGGCGCTTGCGCACGTCGATCAGGAGCAATGTTTCGGGGCGGACGAGCAGCGCCGCGAGCGCAGCGATGTCGAGAGTCGATTGCGTGGACGATGGCGCGGCGGCCTGCGGCGGCCAGCCATGCGTTTCGCTCCGTGCTTCGGACGCCCAGGCGTACAGCGCGTCGTACATGACCATACCGTGACGCAGCATTTCCTGGTCGTCGGCAAAGCATCGCGACAGGCCGAGCGAGAGAGCCAGTAACCCCGACGATTCCGGCGCGAGCTCCGGATGACCGGTATCGGCGCCACGAACGATCGGCGCCAACGCCGCCAGCGCCGGGTCGGCGAGATCGTATTTTCCGAGAAAGGCGTCGAAGCTGCAGAGCCGCCCGACATGACTAAGCTCGACATCCGGAATGTCGTACGGAATCGCATCCTGTGCCGCCGCTTCGGCCAACACCCGCGCCGCCGGCACGAACAGAAATTCGCCCTCCGGATCGATGAAGCGACGGATCAGCCAGGGGCATGCCACCCGATCGATCTTCGGTTTCTCGCGCGTGATCCATTTCATGGTCGAGGCCTCCTGCTGGTGGTCGAACCGATCAAAGGTTTGATAGGGAACGATTAAATATTATGTTCCCTCGTTTCATGATTATGATATATATATAACATGGATGTTGTAAAGGCTACGACAGGCACCGCGACCGGCAATTGGCTGATGCTCTCGCTCAAACTGCCGACCGATGCGGCATCGGCCCGCGTGAAATTCTGGCGGCGGCTCAACGGCTTGGGTGCTGTGTCGCTGCGTAACGGTCTCTATGCGCTGCCGAACAGGCCCGAATGCCGGGAAGATTTCGAGTGGCTGCGCCGCGAAATCCTGGAAGCAGGCGGCGAAGCACTGACACTGGAGGCGAGGCTGATGGGCGGGATGACCGACGACGATCTGCGGGCGACGTTCGACGACGCGCGCAACGACGACTACGAACAGCTTGCCGCAGAAGCCGGCGAATTCGCCCGCAAACCCCCGATCGAACGCGCCCAGGTCGAGCGACTGAAGCGCGCGTTCCGGCAGATCGAACGTGTCGATTTTTTCGGCGCCGCCGCTCGCGCGCGTGCCAGCGCCGCCCTCTCGCAACTGGAAGCGATCGTGCAGGGTCGCAGCGCGGCCCCCGCCGACGGTCCGGTCAAAGGCATTCCGCACGGACGAATCTGGGTGACCCGCGCCGATCCGCATATCGACCGTCTGGCGTCGGCCTGGCTCATTCGCCGCTATGTCGATCCCAATGCCGGTTTCCGGTTCGTGACCGAACCCGGTTACCAGCGCGGCGAACGAGAGCTGCGGTTCGACATGTTCGAGGCGGAGTACACCCATCGCGGCGATCGCTGCACGTTTGAGGTCCTGATCGAGGAAGCAATGGTCGGCGATCCGGCCGTCGTCGAGATCGGCGAAATCGTCCACGATATCGACATCAAGGACGAGAAATTTGGTCGCGAGGAGGCGCCGGGCGTCGCCCGGATGATCCAGGGTGTGATTCGGCGCTACGACGACGATTACGAGCGGCTCGAACGCGCCATTATCCTGTTCGACGATCTGCATGCCAGCCTGTCGGACCCAGACACCCGACCATGAGTATGTCGTCCTCGCGCCCGCCAATGCCGACATTTCGCGAGGCTGTTCGAACCTGGTTCAAGATCGGTTGCCTCGGTTTCGGCGGGCCGGCGGGCCAGATCGCGCTGATGCATCGCATCGTCGTCGACGAGAAACGCTGGGTCGACGAACGGCGTTTCCTGCACGCGCTCAATTTCTGCATGCTGCTGCCGGGGCCGGAAGCGCAGCAACTCGCGACCTATATCGGCTGGCGGTTGCATGGCACCCGAGGCGGGCTCGCCGCCGGATTGCTGTTCGTGCTGCCCGGTGCTGCAATCGTGCTCGCGCTCAGCATTATTTACGCGTTCTATCGCGACGTCGCTTTGGTCGCCGCGATCTTCTACGGGATCAAGCCGGCGGTGGCTGCGATCGTGGTCGAAGCGTTGGTGCGCATCGGGCGCCGCGCGCTCAAGGGACCGCTGCATGTCGCAGTCGCGGCGTTTGCCTTCGTCGGTATTTTCCTGTTCGATCTTCCATTCCCGCTGATCATTGCCGCGGCCGGGCTTGCCGGCTTGCTGCTGCCCATACCTCTTGCCGAGCGTGCAGACGAAGTTTCCGTCGCTGCAGCCGTCCCTTCGCTTCGGCGCACGCTCGCGACGATCCTGATCTGGGCAGCGATCTGGCTCGGGCCCGTCCTTGCCCTATTCCTCGCGTTCGGCGAGGGCCATGTGTTAACCGACATCGCCATCTTTTTTTCGAAGATGGCCGTGGTGACTTTCGGGGGCGCCTACGCGGTGCTCGCCTATGTCGCGCAGGCGGCGGTCGGCGAGTATGGCTGGCTCGCGCCCGGCGAAATGGTCGACGGGCTCGGCCTTGCCGAAACAACGCCAGGGCCGCTGATCCTGGTGTTGCAGTTCGTCGGCTTCATAGCAGCGTTTCGCGACGGGCTTGGTATTAATCCGGCGCTGGCCGGCGCCATCGGCGCAGGCCTCGTCCTGTGGGTCACGTTTGCGCCGTGCTTTCTGTGGATCTTTGCAGCCGCACCCTATGTCGAGCGGCTCTACGCCAACCGCACGCTAGGCCGCATCCTTGCCGCGATCACCGCGGCCGTGGTCGGCGTCATTCTCAACCTCGCGCTCTGGTTCCTGCTGCATGTGCTGTTCGCGACGGTCGATCGGACCCGGCTTGGCCCGCTGCATCTCTGGGTTCCGGATTGGTCGACGCTCGATCCCGTCGCCTTGTTTCTGGCACTGGCAGCCGCAATCGCCCTGCTGCGGTTCAAGCTCGGCCTGCTGCCCGTCCTTGGCGGCGCAATCCTGCTGGGCGCATTATGGCGTCTCGGCTCCGCCGTCTGGGGTTAGTCGATAGCGCTCGTAGACGGCGAGATGGAGCGCCGCGATGTCGAGCACCGGCGTTGCGATGCCGAGCGCCGCCGCACGGCGGGCGAGATCGCCCAGCACATGATTGCCTTCGCTCGGCCCGCCGCGTTCGATGTCCCGCAGCATCGAGGCGGCGAGCGTCGAGGACGGATCCTTCAATCGCTCGATCCGATCGCGGAACTGCCGCCGCGGCGGAAAGCCGGCAGCGGTCGCCGTCGCGATGCACTCCGCCGCCAGCGCGTCGATGAAACCGACGCCTCCCGAACCAATGATGGGGCCGATCGGTGCGCGCATCAGACAGCTCGCGCCGGCGAGGGTGGCAAGGATCGTAAATTTCTCCCACATGTCCTGCATGATTTCGGCGCTGGCCGGCGCCTCGAATCCGGCGCCGCCCATTGCCGTCGCAAGCCGCCCGACGCGTGGCGACATCCCACCGGCGCGCTCACCGAACGGCAATCGCGCCGAAAGCCCGAGATGACGGATCGTGCCGTCGTCGTCGAGCGTCGCGGAAATCTGGCAGAGCCCGCCGAGTACACAGGTTGCGCCGAACGCCGCATCGAGCGTGGCGAGATGACGGAGCCCATTGAGCAGCGGCACGATCATCGTATCGGGGCCGACATGCGGGCGGAGTGCCGCAATCGCGGCATCGAGATCGTAGGATTTGCAGCCGAGCAGCACCGCATCGGCAGGCGCTGCCTTGCTCGCATTATTGCCGGCGATGACGAGTTGCGGTGCGATCGCGACATCGCCCTCCGGACTGACGATCCGGAGACCGCCGGCGGCGAGCCGTTTGGCGCGTTCGGGACGCACGAGAAATCGAATGTCCCGGCCGGCCGCGGCGAGCCGGCCGCCGAAATAACCGCCGACCGCGCCGGCGCCGAGAACCAGAAACCGCATCGCGATACCGCCTTTTCCGCAGGGAATATTCAGGCTCGATGATGCGAGGCGCCACGCCGCGCAGCAAGCGCGGTTTGGCGGCGGCGGACGGGCTGCGCTATCGTTGGCGGGCACTTCAGGAAATGGACAGGAAGCCGGTGGCATCGCTCGAGGACGCGCTCGACGCCTATCGCCGCAAGGATTTCGGCGCGGCGTTCAAACTGTTGCGGCCCCTGAGCCAGCAGGGCAACGCCGTTGCCCAGGCGCATCTCGGCTATCTTTATTTCAACGGCGACGCTGTCCCGCAGGATTATGCCGAAGCGGTGCGCTGGATTCGTCTGGCGGCGGAACGCGGCGTCGTCGGCGCGATGAGCAATCTCGGCAACATGTATTTCGCCGGTCGCGGCGTTGCGCAGAGCTACGAGCAGGCCCAGCTCTGGTATCGCCGCGCGGCCGAACAGGGCGATACGGCGGCGATGACACGGCTCGGCCTCATGTTTCTCGACGGCACCGGCGTGCGCCGCGATAGCGACAAGGCCGCGCAATGGTTCATCCAGGCCGCACGTCGCGGCCTGCCCGAAGGCCAGCTTCGCCTTGCGCGTTTATTCCTCGCCGGCGACGGCGTCGGCCAGAGCGCGGGCCATGCCTATCTCTGGGCGATGGCGGCGATGCTGGGCGGTGCCAAAGGTGCCGACGAAATTCTCGGTCGCGCGGCCAAGGAGCTGACCGAGCCGATGCGCGTCGCAGCCCAGGTCAAGCTCGGCGAAATGTTTTTCAACGGGCAGGATGTTCCGCGAAATTACAATGCCGCCGCGGTGCTGCTGAAAAGCCCGGAAGCGGCCGGCAATGCGCGTGCGCTGGCGATCGTCGGCTTGCTCTATTATCTCGGCCACGGCGTGAAGCGCGACATGACCGAAGCGGCCGACTGGTTCCGGCGCGCGGCCGAACTCGGCGAAGCGAGTGCGCAGTTCAACCTGTCGGTGATGCACGGCAAAGGCGAAGGCGTGCCGGTCGATCACGAAGCCGCCGCGCACTGGTGCCGTGCGTCCGCCGAACAGGGCGATGTACGCGCCATGTACCGGATGAGTTTTCTCCATTCCGCCGGAGAGGGCGTCGAAAAGAACCGGCCGCTTGCTCTCGCCTGGGCGTCGCTGGCGGCGGGCCGCGGCAATCTCGATGCGGTCCAGACCCGCGCCGCTCTGGTGCAGGAAATGTCGCAGGAAGCCGTCGATGAAGCCAACCGGCTGGCAGCCGAGCTATTGCCCGATCCGCGAACCGCGACCGCGACCGGCTGACCGGCCGGTTGGCACAAGGCTGACCAGCCGGTTGCCCCGTCCGGCTGCGAGCCGGTTGCCAAGGTGAAACCGCGTCGCCATCATGCGCGCGCCATCGCCCCGGCCCCTCCATAAAAAACCGTGTCCGACCGAATGCGCGACGAAGCCGATCGACTTCTGAACAATGCCCTCTATTTTCACCGCCAGGGGCGGCTGGACGAGGCGCATGACATCTATCGTCAGGTCATCCGCGACAATCCCGATCATGCGCATGCGCATCACCTGCTCGGTCTCGTCACCCGCCATCGCGGGCAGGAGCGCGACGCCAACCGCTATTTTCAACGCGCCGCCGAGATCGCACCCGAGGAAGCGCTCTATCGCGCGACGCTCGCCGACAGCCATCGCCAGATCGGCGACGACGCAGCGGCCCGGCGCGAGCTCGAGGCGATCGAAGCGCTCGCCTTCGACGATCCGGAATTGCGCATCCAGGTCGCGACGATCTGGGGTCTGATTGGCGAGAACGCGGTGGCGCTCGACCGCTGTCGGCCGGTCATCGCCATGTTCCCCGACCATCTGCGCGGCAACTTGCTGCTGGGATCGCTGCTGTCCGATCGCGGCGAATTCGGCGATGCGCTCGCAGCGCTGGACAAGGTCCGGACGGCCGATCCCAATCTGCCGGATCCGAGCTGCGCGCTGGCCTCGACCTTGTTCGCGCTCGGTCGTTACGAACGAATCCTCCGGCTCGATGCGCCGCCCGATCCGCGCCAGCGTTTCGGCGAGGCTGCACTGAAAGCGACGGTCTTGTGGTTGCAAGGTCGCGCGCGCGAAGCGGCACCGTTGGTCGAGGCATCGCTGGCGCATGAAGCGACGCTGCCCGACTGGCCGCGCAAGGCGGTGTTCCGCAGCATGCTCGATCAGCTCGCCGGTCTTCTTGCATTTCGCGCCCGCCATACCGCGCATTACGACAGCGCGGCGCATGCAACGCTTGCCGTTATCGGCGACGAGCAGGCGATGGCGGCGGCAGGTTACATCGTGACCATCGAGGGTCAGTCCACGCGGCTGATCGGTGAGCCGGTGTTCGGTTGCCGCGCGGCGCATCTTGTTGGCGCGGACAACCGCGGCGCGGACAACCGGTTCAAGGCCGCCTATCTCGCGGCGCTGACACGGGTTCCGAACGGATCACGGTTCGTATCGCTCATCGGCTCGCTCGATTGCCGCATCGCCGGCCTGCTCGCCGAACTGCCGCGCAGCCGACATGGTCAGTTCGACGACCTCTCTCCGGCCGACCAGCTGGCGACGGATTATGTCGACTGGCTCGCCGAGACATGCCGCGCGCGCAATGTGACGCCGATCGTGGCCGGAACGCCCGCGACCAACGTGCAGGTCGAGGTGATGAAGACGCTCACGCGCAATGCCTATCTCGAGATCATTGAGCGCTTCAACCGCGCACTCGCCGCCGGCGCCCGTCGCCATGGTTTTGCGTTTGCGGATCTGCTCGCGGCGACCCGCAGCGGCACCGCGCAGGGCCGCCCCGGGCTCTATATCGACACCAACCACATTCTGCCGACGAGCCTGGTCGATGCGCTCGACCGCAGCGAGATCCGCAGCGCATCATAGGATGTCGATCCGATCGCGATCGACCTTGGGGAGGTGACTAACATGAAGATCAGTATTCTGCGCGAGGCGGAAGCGCTCGCCGACAATGCGCTCGAGGATTGGGGGCCGGTCGGCGTGCCGCAGGGCGAACCGGTTTCGCGTCTCTCCGGCAAGATTCTCGAAATGAGCGCCGACGAGGACATCGAATCCGGCGTGTGGCAATGCACGCCCGGCCGCTGGCGGCGTCAGGTCAAGAAGGCCGAGTTCTGTCATTTCCTGAAGGGGCGCTGCAGTTTCATGCCCGATGACGGCGCACCGATCGAGATTGCGGCGGGCGACAGCCTGTTCTTTCCACCGTTCTCGGAAGGCATCTGGGATGTGAAGGAAACCGTGCGTAAAGTGTTCGTCGTTTTCGAATGGGAGGCGTGAGTGGCGATACGCCACGACTTCCCGCGTCCCGTTCGTGAGATCGAGAATCTCTGGATCCCGATGAAGGACGGCGTGCGTCTCGCGGCGCGCGTATTCCTGCCTGACGATGCCGAGCGCAATCCCGTGCCGGCGATCATCGAGGCCAATCCCTATCGCAAGCGCGACGGGCTGCTGCATCGCGACTCGCTCGCTTATCCCTATCTCGCCGGGTATGGCTATGCCTGCCTGCGCATCGATCTGCGCGGCAGCGGCGATTCCGAAGGGGTGATGCTCGACGAGTATAGCGAGCAGGAACTGTCGGATCTTTACGAGGCGATCGAATGGATCGCGCGCCAAAAATGGTGCAGCGGCCACGTCGGCATGACCGGCAAATCCTGGAGCGGCTTCAATTCGCTTCAGGTCGCGGCGAAGCAACCGCCCTCGCTCAAGGCGATCATTCCCGTCCATGCCGCCGCCGACCGCTATTCCGACGACGTGCATTACATGGGCGGCGCCATGCTGCACGACAATTTTGCCTGGGCTTCGATCATGTATTCGCTCGAGGCATTGCCGCCCGATCCGGCCGTGGTCGGCCCCGCCTGGCGTGCGATGTGGCAGCAGCGGCTCGAGGCGATGCGCTTCTGGTTGCTGCCCTGGATCAAGCATCAGCGCCGCGACGAATATTGGCGCCGCGCGTCGGTCTGCGAAGATTATGCGCAGATCCGCATTCCGATCCTCGCGGTCGGCGGCTGGGAAGACGGATACTCGAACACCGTGCCGATGCTGATGGCGGGTTGCCGCGACCTGCCGGTGCACGGGTTGATCGGACCGTGGGGCCATGCGTTTCCGTTCAACGCCTTGCCGGCACCGCAGATCGGCTATCTGCAACATTGCCTGCGATGGTGGGACCGCTGGCTGAAGGATATCGAAAACGGGATCGATCGCGAGCCGGCCTATCGCGTGTGGATGAACGAGAGCTTCCGCCCCGATCCCGATGCGCGCGTGCGCGACGGACGTTGGATCGTCGAGGATCGCTGGCCATCGCCGCGCATCGCGCCGCGCCGCTTTCATTGCGGGCCCGCGGGGCTGAGCGATGCGGCGGCAGGAACCTGGACGCGCTCGGTCCGCTCGCCGGCAGACACCGGCACGACCCATCCTGAATGGTGCTCGAACGGCAGCGGCGGCGCGGACATGCCGGAAGACCAGCGCGCGGACGATGCCAAATCGCTGACCTTCGACAGTGCACCGCTCGAAACGCCGCTGGAGATACTCGGTGCGCCGGTCGTCACGCTGACGATTTCGGCCGACCGGCCGCAGGCGAAAATCGCGGTTCGGCTCTGCGATGTGTGGCCCGACGGTGCCTCCTCGCGCGTCACCTTCATGCTGCTCAACCTGGCGCATCGCGACGGGCATGCGGCACCCGAACCGCTCGAGCCCGGCAAGCCCTATCGCGTGCGGATCGCGCTCAATCACATCGCGCACCGGTTCCGCGCCGGCAATCGGGTCCGCGTCGCCATCTCCAGCGAATGGTGGCCGATGATGTGGCCGGCACCTGAACCGGCGACGATCACGCTGCATGGGCCCGACTGCGCGCTCGAGCTGCCGGTCCGGCCGCCGCGCGCCGAAGATGCCGACTGGACCGATCTCGGATCGCCGGAAACGGCGGCACCGATCGCGTCGGAAACGCGGCGCGAGGCCCGCATCGAGCGCCGCGTCGTCTACGACATCGGCAGCGAGACGACGATGGTCCATATGATCAAGAATTCGGGTTGCGAGTATCTGCCGAGCGTCGACATGCTGGCGGATACCGAGCAGGAAGAGATCTATTCGATCACCGATCGCGATCCGTTATCGGCGCGGGCGACCACGATCATCCGCCAGGTTCTTGCGCGCGATGGCTGGTTGATCGAAACGCGGGCCCGCACCAGCCTGCGGGCAACCGCAACCGCGTTTCATCTCGACGCCGAGATCGACGTGTTCGAGAACGGCGAGCGGGTACACAGCGCCAACGAGAGCCACGCGATTCCGCGCGACAATAACTGACCGGATATCGGATTTCAGCGGAACTCGCGGCCGATCTGGCGCCCCTGCTCGATGATCCGCGCGCCGGTCGCCCGGTCGGTCGTCGAATTGTAGAGCGTGTGCAGCACCGCATTCTCGATGCCGCAGTAGTCGAAGATGCCGACCCGAATTTCGGTGTCGATGGCACGGTCATAATCCCGCTTTGCATAGCTTTCGGCATCGTTCGCCGCCAAAGCCAGCGCGATCCCGCGCTTGCCCTTTAGATTACGATCGCCATAGGCCCAACCGTTGTTCCAGACGCGGTCGATCCAGCCCTTGAGGATCGCCGGCATCGACCACCACCAGACCGGAAAGACCAGCGCGATCGCATCGTTGCGCTCGATGCGCGCCTGCTCGGCGAGAACAACGTCGCTGTAGCGCTTGTTGCCGTCGTTCCAGTCCGGCTCGTCTTCGGGCCACAGCACAGGATCGAATTTCTCAGCATGCAGGTCGGCGATCTCGGCTTCGTGCCCGGCTTCGGCAAGACCGGCGACGAAACTGTCGAGCACCGCACCGGTCAACGAATCCCGCCGCGGATGAGCGAGTACCGCCAGAACTTTCATGATTTTCCCCAGACCGATGGCCCCTGCCGGCGCGAAGACTAGACCGGCCGCGGTGCGGGACGCCAATCTGTGCCCGGTGACAGCGCAGGGGCCGAAGGGGCAGCGGACATGGCATCGAACAGCGAACGCGTCGCGATCGTAACCGGTGGCGGAACGGGAATCGGCCGCGCCGTGGCCTTGCATCTGGCGGCACGCGGCTGGCGCATCGGGGTCAATTACGCGCATAGCCGGGAGGCGGCCGAAGCGACCGCGGCCGATTGCACGACCGCCGGCGGCGAAGGGCTGGCGCTGCCGGGCGATATCGCCCTCGATTCGGATTGCCGCCGGATCGTCGCCGCCACGATCGAGCGATGGGACCGCCTCGATTCGCTGGTCAACAATGCCGGGGTGACCGCCTTTGCCCCGGCGAGCGACCTCGATGCGCTGGATGCCACGGATTTTACACGGATATTCTCGGTCAACGTGACCGCCGCCTATCAGATGGCGCGGGCCGCAGCGCCGGCCCTGCGAGAGGCCCGCGGCGCGATCGTGAACATGTCCTCGCATGGCGCATTTTCGGGTCTCGGCAGTTCGATGGCCTATGCCGCCTCCAAGGGTGCGCTCAACACCCTCACCCTCGCGCTCGCCCGTGCGCTGGCGCCCGAAATTCGCGTGAATGCCGTATGTCCCGGCTTCGTCGATACCGACTGGGTGCGTCGCCGCATGACCGCGGAAGCCTATGACGATTTCCGTGCGAGAGTGGCCCGAATGACACCGCTGGGGCGTATGTCCGATGCGGCCGACGTGGCCGAAGCGGTGGGCTGGTTTCTGCAGGGCGGGCCGACAATCACCGGGCAATTGCTGGTGGTCGACGGCGGGGTCCATCTGACGGTCCGCACACCCATGGACGGTTGAGCCGGCCCCCGGCCGCAGTGTACAATCAGCCGGATTATGCGCCCGGATAGTAAGGGGTTATTCGGGACAGCGGCAAACTTCGATCCAGATGGGGGAATTGCGACATGACGGCGTCAAAACTGCCGATTGCGGAGATCCGCAACGTCCTGCGCAGCATGCCGGTTCCGGTCTTCATGGCCGGGCTGGACAACGAACAATCACCACGGCTTACCCTGCATGTCGCAGCCCCGCATCGCGCATCGGAAGCGGCCCGCAATGCGCGCGCCGCGCTTGCCGAGATCGGCTGCGATCTGCCGGTCAAGGCCAAGCAGTGGGATCGTGGCGCGTTTACCAGCCACAACAGCCTCGAAGCGGCGACCGCCGCGCTCACGCACGACACGCTGGTGTTCGATCCGACCGCCGCGGTCTGGCGTTCGCACACCATGGTCGAACTGGCCAAGGCGCTGCGCGAGGCGATGGGCGAACCGCTGATCGGTCTCTATCTCGAGCCGAAGACGCGGACGGTCTATCTGCTGATGCAGCTTGCCGCGTTCAACAAAGACGGGTTCTTCGACGAGACGATGCGCATGAGCCTGACGCGGACGGCGCGCGACGTGCTGGTCGCCTGGCGCCAGCAGCGCCGTTCCTCGATCGATCTGTCGGCGCGCCTGTGCTTCCAGCTTCCTTCCTATCCGCTGGTCGCGATCGACGACGCCTCGCCCTGCCAGCTGACCCGGAGCACGTTCCGCAAGGCGCGCCTGATGGCGGCGAGTGCGGTGGTTCTGGTGATGGCGGCGCTCGGCTTCGGCAACGCCAACTCGGCCCGTGCCGAGGGTCCGGCGGTGAGCGGCCCGAACGTGAAGCTCGATATCGGCGGCGGGTTCGTCAACGATGACGGCGCGGGTCTGGCGCATGGTCTGTTCACCTTCCCGCTCGGCGACCAGTTCGGTGCGCATGTCGAAGGCGCGGCCGGCCTTCTGGACGACGAGTTCGGCTGGGGCGGCAGCACGATGTTCTTCTGGCGCGATCCCGACGTGGCGCTGGCGGGTCTGTTCGTCTCGCATGGCGAGATCGCCGACAATCACACGACGCGCTACGGCGGCACCGGACAGATCTATCTCGGCCAGTTCGATATCTCCGGCCAGGTCGGCTATCAGTCGCACAACCGCGGCGATGACGGCGTGTTCGGCAAGGTCGAACTCGGCTGGTATCCGGTCGACGACGTCCGCATCTATCTCGGTGGCGACCTCAACCCGATCGCGGATATGGGCCTTGCGGGTATCGAGTTCCGTCCGGGCTTCGAGGCTCTGCCGGGCATGACGCTCTTCCTCGACGGTCAGATCGGCGAGAACAATCACGAGGGCCTGCTGGCCGGCGTGCGGTTCTATTTCGGCGAGAGCACCACGCTGATCGACCGCCACCGCCGCGACGACTGGTTCGCCCTCATCCCCTGGCTCCAGGTCGGCGACCACAAGAAATACTTCGACCGCGGCAAAGAGCCTGAGATCGACAAGTAACCGTCCGGGATCGCCACCCAGCGATCCTTCTTTGAGACCTTCCACAGAGGCCGCCGTTCGAGACAATATCGAACGGCGGCCTTTTCATTTTCAGCCCGGATCGAATGGCGAGAATCCTCTTCGCATGGGAGTTGGGTGGCGGCTTCGGCCATGCCGGACCGTTGCGAGCGCTGGCGGACCGGCTCGCCGCATCCGGCCATGAGCCGGTGCTCGCGCTGCGCGACGTCGTCGTGCCGGCGCCGCTCTTGCGCGAACGGCCCTATCCGATTCTCCAGGCGCCATTCTGGCCCAAGCCGTTCGACCTGCCGGGGCGCAAACACGCGATCGCCAGCCACGCCGACATGATGGCGCTGGCCGGCTACGGCCGGGCAGAGGGTCTGGCGGCCATGGTCGCGGCCTGGGATTCGCTGATCGATCTGGTGCGACCCGATCTGATCGTCGCCGACAATGCGCCGACGCTGGCGCTCGCCACCTATAAACGCGTGCCGACTTTGTTCGTCGGATACGGGTTCACGTTGCCGCCGGTACATGAGGACCGGTTTCCGCTGTTGCGAACCGATACGCCGCTGCTGATGGCGGAAAGCCAGTTGCTCGGCAATGTCGAAAAAGTGCAGCGGCAGCGGCGGGCACCCGTGCCGCCGACGCTGACGGCGCTCTTTCGGGGTGCTGCGCGCGCGCTGGTCTGCGCTCGCGAGCTCGACCCTTATCTGATGCGGGAGGATCCGGAACTGGGTCCGCTCGAGCGCATGCCGAAACCCAGCCCGCCACCGGCCGAACCCTCGCTGTTCGCCTATCTGGGCGGCGAGCTGCGTCGCATCGATCCGCTGATCCAGGCGTTCGCGCTGATGCGATCGCCGGTCCAGGTCTTCCTGCGCGACGATGCAGCGGTGCATGCGCGATTTCTGGCGGCACGCGGCGTCATGGTTCATCGCCAGACGCCGGCGCTCGCCGACGTCGTTCCGACCGTGTCCTGCGTGCTCTCGCTCGGCGGCCATACGACTTCGCACGCGGCCCTGATGGGCGGGCGGGCGCAGCTCGTCATTCCGATCCATGTCGAAACCGATCTGACCGCCCTGCGATTGAGCGAGATGGGGGTCGGCAGTCGCTTCGTCTCGCGCGAAGAACCGCCGGCGCTCGCGCAGGAACTCGACGCATTGATCCGTGCGCCCGAGCCGCTGGCGGCAGCGATGGCGGTTGCGCAACGGATTGCGGGACGCGATCTCAACCATGCGCTCGACCGGACGGCCGAGGCCTGCGCCGCCCTGCTGCGATGACACCGGGCAACGTGAAGCTCAGCGTCATCGTCCCGACATTCCGGCGCGCGGACCGTCTCGAACGACTGCTGCAATCGCTCGAACCGCAACTTGCCGGACGCAGCGACCGCGAACTGATCGTCGTCGACGATGCCAGCGCCGATCCCGCTTACGCGTCGCTGGCGCCCCGGCTTCGCGATGTGATGCAGCTTCTGACGCAGCCGAAAAACGCCGGCCCGTCGGCCGCCCGCAATGCCGGATTTCGCGCCTCGCGCGGCGAATTCCTGGTGTTCACGGACGACGATTGTGTGGCGCCGCCCTTCTGGCTCGACTGGCTCGACAACATCCTCGAACAAAATCCCGACGTCGATCTGATCGGCGGCGAAGCACGGCCGCTGCCGCATGAGCGCGCCGGCACTGTCACGCGCTGGGTGCCGGATGGGTATCTGCGGCTGAAAACCTGGTCCTATCGCGACGTCGTCACGCTCTGCAGCAGTTGCATCGTCGCGGTCCGACGCGACTGGTTCGAGCGCATCGGCGGATTTCGCGAAGCGATGCGCTGGGCCGAGGACCGCAATCTTACCTATCGGCTGCGCCAGGCCGGCGCGATCCTCTACACCGATCATGCCTGGCATGTGTATCACGAGTCCGAAGCAACGCTGCGGCAGCATTTGCGACGGCGCATCGGTTACGGTAAAGGCGCATTCGACCAGATCATCCGCGAGCAGCCCGCGATCGATCGTCCGGAATGGCCCGATGACGGCCCATTTGTCGGGTCGCTTGCCCGCCGGATTGCGGCCGAGTTTCGGCGCATCCCGGTCTATCGCCGCGAAGCGCGCAACGAAAAGAAATGGGGCCCCGGCTATGTCGCCATGGCGGCCCTGACGCCGCTTGCGATGGATTGGGGCTATCTGCGCGCGCGACAGCGCCATCGGCGTCGACCCCGCGGATTCGGGCCGCGGGGTGCCGTGTGTCTCATTGCCGAGCGCGGCAGCGGCAGCGATGTTCTGGGCGACCTCCTCGCGCAGAATCCGGGCATCGGCTGGGCACGCGATATTTTTGAGGAAACCCGGATTCGCGGCACGGAACCGGTTGTCTACGAATTGCTGCCGCGGCAGATCGCACGTTGCGACGAGCAGGCTTACGGCTTTGCGATCGAACCGGCGCAAATTGCGGCGCTTGGCATGACCCTCGATGCATTCATCGAACGCGCGGTGGCGGACGGCGTTGCGAATTTCATTCTGTTGACCCGCCGCAACAGCCCGCATCGCCCTGTTGCAGTCGACACCGCGGCACTGCGAAAGAAGTTGCGGTCTTTTCGCTCCGTCGAACTCTCTTTCGAGGACGATATCGAACCGGACCCGATGATCGGTCTTAGCAAGGTCGCGGCGTTTCTCGACCTGCCCGACTATGATCCGGTGATCCGTTCCTCGCGCGCCCGGAACTAGCGGCGGCGGTCGCGCAGCACCCGCTTGGCTGCGTTATGGCCGGGCGCACCGGAGACGCCGCCGCCGGGATGGCTGCCGGAACCGCAAAGATAGAGCCCGGCCAGCGGCGTTCGATACTGTGCCGCCTTCGGATGCGGCCGCAGGCTGAAGATCTGATCGAGATCGTGCCGGCCGTGGAAGATGTCGCCTTCGGTCAGGCCAAAAATGCGCTCCAGATCGAGCGGGCTCAGCACCTGACGGGCGACCGTGATCGATGCGAGGTTCGGGATATGTTTTCCGACCGCCGCAAGGATCGTATCGGCGACATCGTCGCGGATCGCATCCCAGTGCCGGTCGCCGGAAAGCCGATAGGGATAATACTTGCAGAGCAG
The DNA here is from genome assembly GCA_040902645.1 of Dongiaceae bacterium. Taxonomy (GTDB): domain Bacteria; phylum Pseudomonadota; class Alphaproteobacteria; order Dongiales; family Dongiaceae; genus JAWXBK01. The sequence goes on from JBBDWW010000247.1 coordinate 19,888, forward strand.
GCTCATCACGTGATGACCCGGCGGGGCGAGGCTGTCGTCGAGCGCCGATGGCAGCAGCAGCGCGACATAGGGTGTCGCCGGCAGTTCGCCGGCCTGCGCCAACCGGTAATTCTCTTCGGCTTCGCGCCGCGTCGGCAGGACCGTGACCGACGAGCCGCGCGCGATCACCTGCTCCGCGTCCGGAATGCCGGCGAAATGCGGATCTCCGTTGAGCGCGAGGTTCATGCGCAACGAGGCATGACCCATGCGCAGATGGCCAATGCCCTCGGCAAAATCGGGGTCGAGATGCTCGCTGCCGACCAGCTTCAGAAAGGTGCGTTTGGGGTCGGTGTTCGCGAGAACGAATCTGGCACGAATCTCCTCGCCCCCTTCGAGCCGGACGCCGACTGCCTGTCCGCCTTCGACGATGATGCGCTCGACCGGTGCATCGGTGCGGATGACCACGCCATGTTCGCACGCATCCGACGCGAGCGCCTGCGTCACGGCACCCATGCCGCCGCGCGCAAGGCCCCATTTGCCGCGCCGCCCCTCGAACTCACCCAGCACGTTGATGAAGAACGGGATCGCCGAGCCGGGTGCGTCCAGCGAGGAAAAATTGCTCGAGACGCAATGCACGGCATAGATCTGCCGAACCGCCTCGCTCTCGAACCAGCGTTCCATCAGATCGTTGGCCGAGAGGGTGAACATCTGGACGAGGAAATGCCGGTCCTCCGGCGTCAGCTTTCGCATCCCGCCGCCGATCTTCAGCATCGCCAGGATCGAATCGAGGCCGCCGGCCAGAGACGGCGGTTCGCGCAGAAGCTGATCGCGCACCACATCGCCGACCCGCTGCAACTGGGCCGAGAGCCGGCCCATCGCGTCAAAGTCGCGATTCGAGAAGCGCGCGATCTGGGCCCGGTCATGGATTTCTTCGCCGGTAAAGAGCGCGGTTCGCCCCTCACCCAGAATATCGAGCGAACCGCGATAGGCGATCGTTTCGAGCCCGTGCCGTTTCAGCTCGAGGTCGCGGACGATCTCCGGGCGCAGCAGGCTCAGCGTGTAGGAGGCGATCGAGTTGCGGTAACCGGGGTGAAACGCCTCGGTGACGGCGGCCCCGCCGACGACCGAACGCCGCTCCAGCACCAGCGTCGTCATGCCGGCGCGGCCGAGATAGGCGGCCGCGGTCAGGCCGTTATGACCGGCCCCGATGACGATCGCCTCGTAGTCGCTCATGCTTCGCCCCGCTATATTCCGTGCCCGCCTTTTTGATAGCCGGTTCGCCCCGGCGGCGTCGAGTGAACCGCGCGTTGCCCGAACGAGCCGTTTCAAAAGGGAATGAGTGGCCGCTGCGCTCGATATGTTCCCGATCGCCGCGCCTGCTAGAATGATCGATCCGAGAGAACCCGAGGGACCGTACGCATGACCCAGGTGAGCCTATCGACGAAACTGCCGGCATCGGCCGCCCGGGTGTGGGAATTGGTTGGCGGCTTCAACGCGCTGCCGGACTGGCACCCCGCCATCGAGAAAAGCGAGCTCTCCGAAAGCGGCCGGGTGCGGACGCTGACGCTTGCCGACGGCGCCAAACTCGTCGAACGACTGCAGAAGCATGACGATCGCGGCCGCAGTTACAGCTACGCCATCGCCGCGAGCCCGCTGCCGATTGCGGAGTACAGCGCCACGATCAGCATTCGCGATGCCGGCGCCGAAGGCTGCGTCATGGAATGGTCGGGTCGCTTCGAGCCGCATGGCGTTCCCGAGGCCGAAGCCGAGAAAGCCGTCACCGCGATCTACGAAAGCGGATTCGAGAGCTTGCGGCGGATGTTCGGCGGCTGATAGCCGGGCAATGCGTCCGCCGCTCAGGAAGGGTTCGGCTTCCGCGCCTTGATCCGCCGGCTGCCCGCCGGCCGACGTTCCAGCCAGGTTTCCTTGTCGAGCCACGTCGCCCGCATGCCGCGCACGAAAAGACGGTTGCGCCGCCGGATCCAGTTGCGCAGATGTTTCATCATCGAGCGCAACAGGTGGGCTCGGATCTCCGCGAAATCCCTGCGCTCGGAATCCGCCATCCGCAGCTTCGCCAGATCCTCGAGCATCGCCATGAGGACGGTCACGGCGTGCGCTGCGGCACCCTCGATTTCGATCAGTTGATCGGCGCCCCGATCGAGAAGCTGTTCGCTGAGGTTGCGATCGTGCCGCCGCCATTCGAGCAGCGGTTCCGCCAGATAATAGGCGCCATCGAGCAGCGTCGCCCGAAACACCATCGGCAAATCGTAGCCGGCCGGCAGGATGAGGCGGTCGAGGCCGCCGAATACGTCGAGCACGTCGCGCCGCCAGGCCATGGTCGCACCCAGCATATTGCGCTGCCAGCCATCGGCCAGCAGCTTTTCCATGACGAACCGACCGGAGGGGATGTCGCCCACCATCAGGCCGCTGCGCGCGCGCGCCGCATCGGTGACATAGGCATCGGACGTCACCAGCGACACCTTCTCGCGCTGCAGCGTTTCGACCAGGCGCAATGCCCGGTTCGGCAACGCCACATCGTCGCCATGCGCGATCACGATGATGTCGTTGTCGATCAGCTCGAGAACCCGGTTGTAGTGATTCATCCCCATATTTTCGGGATTGCGATTGAGCCGCAGGCGATGCGGCCCTGAATAGCCGGCAACGGCCTTTTCGATCGCCGCCCATGTACCGTCGGGCGAGGCATCGTCGGAAATCAGGATGTCGAGCGGCGGACCTTCCTGGGCAAGTGCGCTGCGCACCGCATCGGTCACGAAATTCTCGTGCTGATAGGTGACCAGGACAAAGGCGATCGTGGGTTCGCTCATTCGCGGGAGGTTCCTCGCATCAGCCGGCAACCTGCGCCCGCGTCGCCGCATCGAGCAGCGCGATCCGCGCCGCCTCCAGCGCAACCGGATCGCGCGACGCCCAGTCGTTCATCCGCGCGCGGAAATCCGCGACCGATCGCACAAGATCGATCCGGTCGGGATCGGGCAGCAGGAAATAGCGGGAGACGAACGCACGGTCCGCCATGAGGCGCGGATATTGCGCATAGACCAGTTCGGGATCAACCGGCAGGATGCGATCGTCGGGCCGGCCGATGCGGCCGAATCCGAACGGCATCCCGGCGCCGCGCACTGCCGCGGAGACTTTCACCAGAAGTGGCGATGCCATGACCTCGAACCCGCTGATGCCGAGGCTGAGCCGCAAATCGTTGAGCCCGACATGGACCTCGTCGACCCCGTCGATCGCCACGATATCGTCGATGATGGTGGCGGAGCGCGCGGTTTCGACCAGAAGCACCGTTCGCGCCCGGCCGCCGACCCGTTCGACGAAGGCGCGCACATCGTCCGTCGTATCGAAGTACGGCAGCATGATCGCCCTGGCGCCCATCGCGATCACGCGATCGATCTCGTCGCCGAGCCCGGGATGGGGCGAATTGATGCGCACGAAAAGCTCGGAATTGACCAGCGCCTGCCCGACACGGGCGACGTCCGCCTCTTCATGCGTCGATTGCCAGGTATCGAGATTCTGCTGTCGCGCGGCTTTGCCGATACGCTCGAGATCGGGGCCGATGCGTGCGATGCCCGCCGCTTCGGCCCGACGCGCGATCGCCGGATCGTTGGTAAACAGCGTCAGCACGAAACGATCGCCGAGCCCTTCTGCGCTGACGGCGGCCACCGGGAAATCTCAGGCGAAGCGATAGGGAATTTGCGGATGATCCGGCGGCACCCGCCAGTCGTCCGGATCGCCATGCTCGAAAATCATATCCGTGGCATTGACGAAACTCGAGACTTCGCTCGACGGATTCTGGACGCCATGCCAGAGCTTGGGCGGAATGACGACCGCGCGCGGCCGCATCGGGCCGATCGTCAGCGCATTGACCTTGCCCCGGGTCGGCGATCCCTCCCGATCGTCGAACAAGGCAATGCGCAGCACGCCCTTCGTGACGAACAGGATGTCGGTCTGTTTGGCATGGTAATGCCAGGCATTCACCACGCCGGGCTGGATCACGACATGCACCATCTGGCGGATCGCAACCGGTGGGTCGAACCAGTCATCGCAATAGAATTCGGTGGTCGTACCGCCGACCCGGGTGAACTGATTGCGAAGCTCGCGCACCTGAACGCCGGCGATCGCATCGAACAAAAGCTCGCCGGCGGGCGTGACCGTCGCGACGTCCTTGACCGCGCCCTCGAGCATGCGCCCCTCCCGGATTTCCCTGCATGCCGCCAACCGGCACAATACATGGCAACGATACAAGGCGCCGACCGGCTTTGAAAGGCCGGCCCGGGCCGGAAATACACGGAAATCCGGCGCGAAGCGCGCCTATGAGGAGCCACGAAGATGACCGCCACGACCTGCATCCGCAATGCCGACTGGGCCCTTCTCCATGATGCGACCACCGGCACGCATCGTTATGAACGCGGCGGCGATATCGCCTTTACCGGCGATCGCATTGTTCATGCCGGCGGGCGTTTCGGCGGCACGGTCGAGCGCGAAATCGACGGCCGGCGACTGTTCGTCATGCCGGGCCTCATCAACATTCACACGCACAGCTCGACCATGCCGCTGTTCAAGGGTATCCGCGAAGACATGGCCAATCCGCGGCTTTATATGAGCGCGCTTTACGACGGCTGGAACCTGTTTGCGACCGATCCGGAAGACAAGATCTGGAACTCGCGCTTCGCCTACGCGGAGTTGCTGCGCTCGGGCGTCACCACCGTCGTCGACATGTGTTACCCCTATCCCGGCTGGATCGAAGCGCTGGCCGAGAGCGGGCTGCGCGGCTATCTGGCACCGCTTTATGAATCGGCGCGCTGGGGTACCGAGAACGGCCACAGCCTCCATTATCGCTGGAGCGAGGACGGCGGGCGCAGTGCGATGGACGCCGCGTTCGATCTTATGGCCGAGGCCGAGCGGCATGACAGCAAGCGGCTCGCCGCAATGGTGGCGCCGATGGCCGTCGATACCTGCACGCCCGAGCTTTTGCGCGAGAGCCATCGCGCCGCCCTCGATGCCGGACGCCGGATCCAGATTCATGCCGGCGAATCGATGATGGAGTTTCTGGAGATGACGCGGCGCACCGGCCGCACGCAGCTCGAATGGCTCGAAGAACTCGGCGTGCTTGGCCCGGAAACCATCATCGGGCATGGCATCTTTCTCGATCATCACTCCTGGCTGCACTGGCATCGACGCGATGATCGCAATCGACTCGCGCGCAGCGGCACATCGCTCGCGCATTGCCCCGTCGTGTTCGCCCGCTACGGCATCGCGCTGGAGAGTTTCGGCAGTTATCGCACCGCGGGCGTCTCGATCGGGATCGGAACCGACGCCCATCCGCATAACATGCTCGAGGAGATGCGCCTCGCCTGCATCATGGCGCGGGCCGCCGCCGGCAATACCCACGACACGACAACGACCGCGGTCGTGGAGGCGGCAACTCTGGGCGGCGCCCGCGCGCTCGGCCGCGACGATATCGGCCGCATCGCTGTCGGCGCCAAAGCCGACCTGGTGCTGATCGATCTCGATGAACCCTCGATGATGCCGGTGCACGATCCGTTGAAATGCCTCGTCTTCACCGCGGCCGACCGAGCTGTTCGGGATGTGTTCGTAGACGGACGGCAACTCGTCGTCGACCGGCGGGTGACGACGATCGACCAGGCTTCGGTCGGCCGCGAGGTTGCCGCGAGCCAAGCGCGGGTGCTCCCCAAGGTGGCCGGGCGCGACTATGCCGGCCGGACTGCCAGCGACGTGGCGCCGCCCACCTTCCCGGTGGACCGCGACATATGACGCCACCGCATGGCTGCCTTCCCACCCTGCCCTGCCAAAATTACAGCAGATGGTGTAGAATAAGCGCGGTCTGGAGCCATATGTCGTTCGTGAATTGCCTTTCCGGAAGGGATGATCGCGCTTGACGGGTATCGACGGCAATCTGCTGACCCGGCGAACGCTCCGTCGCCTCGCGACGGAAGCCGACCCCTATGCGACGGGCCACCGGCATATGTCGCCAACCCAGGCCTTTATCGGTCGCTGGCTGGTGAGCAATCTGATGGGCCTTACGGTCGGTGACTGGGCCATGCTGGCGGTCGAGAATCGCTTCGCAATCGGCCCCCGCTATTGGTCGCGTGCCGCCGTCGTCACCCTGCTCGGTCTGTTGAACTCGAGCTTTGCGCTGGCCGAACGCCTTGCTTATGGCCGCGCGATCGCCGTGACCGAACCCGCACCCCCGGTGTTCATTCTAGGGCATTGGCGCAGCGGCACCACGCATCTGCACAATC
>JBBDWW010000248.1:0-3406 GCA_040902645.1 Dongiaceae bacterium
GAGATGGGCCCCTGGCTGCACGAGGTCACGGTTCCAACGCTCATTCTCACCGGCGAGAATGACGGCGGCTGCAATCCGCGCCTCAACAAACTGATCGACGCGGCGATGCCGAACTCGGAACTGGTGGTGCTGCCGAATTACCGGCACTCGATCCTGGTCGAGGCGCCGGTTGAGGTGAATGCGGCGCTGATTCGCTTTCTCGGCCCCATCCCGGCGGGGCGCTGATACCGCTCACGCCCCGTCAGATTGGTTAGGAAAAACCTAATCACTGCTTAGAAAGATAATATTTTTCCTTATCAGGCGGATCCCATAGGCTGACGTTCAGATTTGCCGAACGTGCCGAAGAGGGACCCGGAAATGCCGATCGAAAAAATTGAAACGCTCGTTGTCGGCGGCGGTCAGGCCGGCGTCGCGATGAGCGAGCATCTCAGCAAGTGCGGCGTGCCTCACCTTGTTCTGGAGCGGGCCCGGATTGCCGAACGCTGGCGCTCGGGACGATGGGACTCTCTCGTTGCCAACGGTCCGGCCTGGCATGACAGATTTCCGGGGATGGAGTTCTTCGATACGGATCCCGATGCCTTCGCCCCCAAGGAAAGCGTTGCCGATTACTTTGTCGCTTACGCGGAAAAGATCGCGGCCCCCATTCGCTGCGGTGTCGAAGTCACAAAGGTGCAGCGGAATGTCGGCCGGCCCGGCTTCCGTGTCGAAACCTCGAAGGGCGAGATCGAAGCCGCCTATGTGGTCGCCGCCACCGGACCGTTCCAGCGCCCCGTCATGCCGGCCATCGTTCCGGACGAAGCCGGTGTCATGCAGATCCATTCCAACGCGTACCGCAATCCGGGCCAGCTGCCGGCGGGTGCCGTCCTGGTGGTCGGCGCGGGGTCTTCGGGCGTGCAGATCGCGGACGAACTCTTGCGAGCGGGAATGCCTGTTTACCTCTCGGTCGGCCCGCACGACCGTCCGCCCCGAAGCTATCGCGGGCGGGACTTCTGCTGGTGGCTCGGCGTCCTCGGCAAGTGGGATGCCCAGACGCCCGGGTTGGGGATGGAGCATGTCACGATCTCAGTGAGCGGTGCCCATGGCGGCAATACGGTCGACTTCCGGCGTCTGGCGGCGCAGGGCATGACGCTGGTGGGGAGGACACAATCGTTCAAGGACGGTGTGCTGAGTTTCGCGCCGGATCTTGCGCAGAATCTGGCGAAAGGCGATACCAATCACTTGTCGGTGCTGGACGAAGCCGATGCTTTTATCGCACGCAACGGTCTTGACCTTCCGGACGAGCCCGATGCCCGCAAAATACTGCCGGATCCGCCCTGCGTCACCGATCCCGTCCTTACTTTGAATCTGAAAGACGCCGGGATCACGTCGATCGTCTGGGCCACCGGCTTTGCGGTCGATTACAGCTGGCTGAAGGTCGATGCCTTCGACGACAAAGGCAGGCCGAAACATCAGCGCGGCGTTTCGGCCGAGCCCGGGATCTATTTCCTCGGACTGCCATGGCTGTCGCGACGGGGATCGTCTTTCATCTGGGGCGTCTGGCACGACGCCCGATATCTGGCCGACCATATCTCGACGCAACGCAGCTACCTGATGAATGGCGGGTCGTCGCTGCGCAATACAGGGGGCTAACCCCAGACGACAATCGCAGCCGCTCATACCCGCGCGATCAGGCGCCGGCTTAGCGCATGAAAGCGCCAGGCCAGCAGGATCGCAGCGATCGTCAACGAGACCGCCGCCGCCCAGAGCAAAGCCGGTGCCCCGCCCTGATGCGCGACGCCCCACCACCAGGCAAGCGGTATGCCGATGATCCAGAAACTCCCCGCATAGATCGCATTCGGAATCCACACGTCGGCGGCGCCGCGCACCGCGCCGAGCAGGACGGCCTGCACGCCATCGGTGATGCAGACCGCCGGGATGACCGCGAGTGCTGCCAGCGCAAACGGCACGACCATCGGATCGTTGGTATAAAATCCGACCACAACTTGGGGCACCAGGAACACCAACAACGCGGCGAGGCACATCGGTACCAGCACGAGCCCGGTTCCGACCCAGCCGGCGATGCGCATGCCGGTCTGATCGTTGCGACCGATTGCATTGCCGACGCGCACCGCGGTCGCGGTCGAAAGCCCGAGTGCGAGCATGTAGATGAGGGCGTTGAAATTGATCGCGGTGTGATAGGCCGCAAGCGGCATCGCACCGAGCCAGCCGGCGAAGGTCGCGATCGTCGCGAAGGCCGTGGTCTCGAGCCCGATCCCAAGTCCAAAGGGCGCACCGAGCGCGATCAATCTTTTGGCTGTGGCCCATTCGCCGTGCAGGCTGCGGCGAAGCCCGTAACGCGTATGATCGATGCCGAACCAGATATAGCCGACCATCGCGAAGAACATGGCCCAGCGCGAAATCGAGGTCGCGAGCGCAGCACCGGCGGCACCCATCTCGGGTATGCCCCAGTTGCCGTACACCAGCAGCCAGTTGAGCCCGGCGTTGAGCAGATTGGCGGCGAGCATCACGATCATGCCGGCGCGCGGCCGGCTCAACCCTTCGAGAAAAAAGCTCGTGGCCATGAAGAGCGTGAGGGCGGGCATGCCCACCGCCCACATGGCGATGACGCGTCCGCCCGATTCGGCGAGTTCCGCGCTCTGGCCGAGCGCCAGCAGAAGCGGTTCGCCCTGGCTCAGCAGAGCCGCGAACAGCGAACCCATTACCATCGCGATCAGCAATGCGTAGCGCAGGATGATGCCGCCGCGAACCGCTTCGCCCGCACCGTCCGCTTGCGCGGCCAGCACCACGGTACCGGTCAGCATGGCGGCACCGATCGTCACCATGATGATCTGCGGCACCATCGAGATCGAATAGGCGGCAAGCTCGGCGCCCCCGGCGCGTCCGACCATCGCGGTATCGACGGTGATCATGACGACGAGGCCGAGCCGGGCCAGCATCACCGCGGGCGCCAGTGCGACCGTCCGGTTTATATGCTCGCGCAAGCTGACGGCCGGCGGGCACAAGGAAGACGGGCCGGCGGAGCTTGATTTGGCCGGTCGGGAATCCGGTTGGTCGGGCATGGAGCGGGCTATAGCCTTTCGCGGCGCGGGACGCCAAGGAAAGGTCCATTGTCGGGCAGGAAACGCTCGGGAATCCGCCCGTTTGCGGCACCGACGCGCGCCAAATCGCCTCACGCAGGGGTCTGTTGACTTGGGCCGGGCCGTCGCCTAGGTTCCGCGGCCTTAGAAAACCAGCAGAAATCGACCGGAATCCCGGCCATGAAAGTTAGAAACTCGCTCAAATCGGCCAAGACTCGCGACAAGGATTGCCGCCTCGTCCGGCGCAAGGGTCGCGTCTACGTCATCAACAAGAGGAACCCGCGCTTCAAGACGCGCCAGGGCTGATCTTCCTCGTCTTGCGACCGCCG
>JBBDWW010000248.1:3416-3853 GCA_040902645.1 Dongiaceae bacterium
GGAATCAGCGACGCCGCCACGGAGAGCGCCATCCAGGGCCTGCCGGGCGCGATTGCGTTTGGCCTCCTGTCAGCGCCCGTTCGCGCGCGCGAATCCGGCAAAGCCTTCGACGAACTTGCGCAGCCGCTCGCGGATCGCGTCGTCGGTGAGATTGCCGTCGGCATCGAACACGCTTTCGGCGCGCGAGACCATCAGCCGACCCCCGAACCAGGCTTTGGTGCCGAGCGTGCGCAGCACCGGAAGCCACGCATCCTGGCTGAGGATCGTGCCGAAATTACCCTGTGACGCACCGATCATCGCAACCGGCCGGCCGCGCCACACGCGCGCGATGTCGGCGGCGGGCCGCGTCGTCCAGTCGATCGCGTTCTTGAACGCGCCCGGTATCGAGTTGTTGTATTCCGGCGTCACCAGCAGCACGCCGTCGGCGCCGGCGATCA
>JBBDWW010000249.1:0-3852 GCA_040902645.1 Dongiaceae bacterium
TGATGAGCTCGAGGATCCGCGCCTGGGTCGTGACATCGAGCGCCGTCGTCGGTTCGTCGGCGATCAGCAAGGCCGGTTCCATCGCGAGCGCCATTGCGATCATGACCCGCTGGCGCTGCCCGCCCGAGAGCTGATGCGGATAGACATGAACCAACCGTTCCGGATCCGCGAGCTTGACCGATCCGAGCAGATCGACGACGCGACGCGCGCGGTCGGTCGGCGACAAGGTGGAGTGCGTTGCGAACACCTCTGCCACCTGCCGCCCGACGGTCAGGACCGGATTGAGCGCCGTCATCGGCTCCTGGAAGATCATGCCCATCCGGCTGCCGCGCAGCGCGCGCAGCCGCTCGGGCGATGCGGTCAGAAGGTTCTCACCGAGAAGAAGGACCTTACCCGCAGTCACCACGAGCTGCTTTTTCGGCAGCAGCCCCATGATCGCCTGCGCGGTCACCGATTTGCCGGAGCCGGATTCGCCGACAACGCAGAGGGTTTCCCGCGGGGCGATCGAGAAATTGATGTCCTCGACCGCATTCACCCGGTCGCCGCCTTTCGGCAGCTGCACGGTGAGGCCGTGCACCTCGACGACGGGCTGGGTCGCTGCTTCGATTGTCATTGCCACGGCCATACCCTCACATCCGCTTTGCGATACGCGGGTCGAGCGTGTCGCGCAGGCCGTCGCCGAGGATGTTCACCGCGAGCACGGTGAGAGCCAGATAAAGGCCCGGGAACAGGATGATCCAGGGCGCGCGCTGAAAGTAGATCCGCCCTTCCGCCATCACGTTGCCCCAGCTCGGAATCTCGGGCGGCACGCCGGCGCCGAGGAAACTGAGGATCGCTTCGATAATGATGGCGGATGCACAGTTATAGGTGGCCAGAACGATCAGCGGCGCGATGGTGTTGGGCAGAACATGGCGAATGAGGATCAGCGGCAATCTCGTGCCGACCGAGATCGCGGCCTCGACATAGGGCTCTTCGCGCACCGACAGCACGACGCCCCGCACGAGCCGGACCACGCGCGGAATCTCGGGGATCGTGATCGCGATGATGATCGTCGTCAGGCTCGCGCCGGTCAGCGCGATGAGCGCGATCGCCAGCAGAATGTCCGGGATCGCCATCAGCCCGTCCATGAAGCGCAGGATGATGGCATCGAGCACGCGGATGTAGCCGGCAATGAGGCCAATCACCAGGCCGATGACGATGCTCAGTATCGCAACCAACGCGCCGACGGCCAGCGAGATACGCGAGCCATGCAGCGTGCGGCTGTAGATGTCGCGCCCGTACATGTCGGTGCCGAACCACCATTCGGCCGAGGGCGGTTGCAGCCGGTCGACCGGGCTCATGTTCGTGGGATCGCTCGCCAGATAGGGCGCAAACAAGGCCGTCACCGCCATGATGACGAGAATGATCGCGCCGGCCACGGCCGCCGGATTGCGCCGGAGCTGTACCCAGGCATTGTTGCGGCGAGCATCGCCCACCGGGATCGGGCTCTCGGAGCCGGAGATTTCGGTCAATAGCGTATCCTCGGGTCGATCGCCGTGTAGATGATATCGATCACAAGGTTGATGAAAACATTGACCGCCGCGAACAGCAGGATTACGCCCTGGATGACCGGATAGTCGCGTTTCAGCACCGCGTCGACCACGAGGCGCCCGAGACCCGGGATGTTGAAAACGCTCTCCGTCACGACGACACCGCCGATCAGCAGCACGATGCCGAAGCCGATCACGGTGACGATCGGCACGCCGGCATTCTTGAGCGCGTGATGCAATAAAATCTTCCGCTCGGGCAGCCCCTTCGCATAGGCGGTGCGGATGTAATCCTCATTGAGGATTTCCAGCATGCTTGCCCGCGTGATGCGCGCGATCAGCGCGATAAAAATGACGCTGAGCGTGATGCCCGGCAGAACGAGGTGATAAAGGAAAGGACCGAATCCTTCGGAAAGGCTCTTATAGCCCTGAACCGGAAAGAGATTGAGGCCGAGCGCAAAACCGTAGATCAGCAGATAGGCGAAGATGAACACCGGCACCGAGAAGCCGACGACCGCGAAGGCCATGACGCCGCGGTCGATCCAGCTTCCCGCCTTCCAGGCTGCAAGCACGCCAATCGACACGGCAACCGGGATGGTGATGACCATCGTGACCGTGGCAAGCGCCAGCGTCGGTTCGACGCGCTGGCCGATCAGCAGGGTGACGGGCTTCTGGCTGAAAATCGAAACACCGAGATCGCCGCGCAGGATCTGCATGACCCAGTTGAAAAACTGCTCGATCAGCGGCGCGTTGAAACCGAGCTGTTCGCGTATCTTTTCGATGTCTTCCGCCTTCGCATAGGGGCCGGCAAGCATCGCCGCGGGATCGCCCGGGCTGAGATGGAGCAGTAGGAATACGAACACGACCACCACCGCAAGCACGGGGATGCTGGTCAATATCCGTCTGACGATGAAGTTGAGCACGGGCGCCTGGTACCTTTCGGTGACCTCGGATGCGGAACGACGGCGCGAAAGCGACGCTGCCGTCAGGCGATGGCGGGACGACCTGCGAACCCCTGAGCGACAGCGCCAATCGACAAACCGTATCCGGACGAGGCGAGCCGGCGATGGCCCGCCCCGCCGGATACGATCGTTCCGTCAGCTTACTGCTTCTCTACGTTCCACATGAAGTAGGGCACGCTCGAAGGAATGAGGCCCGTGATGTTGTTTCGATACGCGATCGGCAGGAACCACTGGCCGTAAGGCAGATAGGCCACGTCCTCGTAGGCCAGTCTCTGAATCTCCGTGGCGAGCTCTTTCTGCTTGGCCGGATCGGCCTCGCGCACGAACTGATCGCGCAACGATTCGATTTCCTCGCTGCAGGGCCAGCCGAACCAGCCACGTTCCTCGCAGCCGGCATTCACGCCCAGATTGACGACCGGATCGAGCATGTCCGGACCCGCCCACCAGGTGTGGAAGATGTTCCAACCGCCGTCGGCGACGGACTCTTTCATCTGCCGGCGCGAGGCCATCGTGCTCCAGTCCATCGCCTGCACATCGACCTCAAATCCTGCTTCGCGCAGGAATTGAGCGGTGATCAGGCTGGCTGCCGCGATGACGGGTTCGTCGGTCGGCTGCATGATCACGATCGGCGTCCCGTCATAGCCGGCTTCCTCGAGCAGCGCGCGCGCCGCTTCCGGATCGGCCTCCAGCAGCCCCTCGCCGCCGACGTCCGTTTCGTACGGGCCGCCGCACATGAAGAGCGCCGTGCACTCGACGTAATATTGTTCGTCGCCGATTGCCGCCTGCAGATAGTCCTTGAGCTGGATCGCCTCGTAAGCGGCCCTGCGCACGAGAACATTGTCGAAGGGCGCCGCCAGGTGGTTGATGCGGATCATCCCCTGATTGCCAACCGGATCGACGATCTCGACCGTGATGTCCTCAGATCCCTGAAGCTGCGGCAGCAGATCGAACGCCGGTTCGGGGATGTAGTCGATTTCGCCCGCGATGAGCGCGTTCACCGACGTCGCTGGGTCAGGAATGTAAAGCCATTCCACACGATCGAGATGGACCACCTTGCCGCCGGCCGCCTGGCTGGGCGGCTCGTCGCGCGGGATATAGTCCTCGTTCTTCACATAGACGACGAGGCTGCCCGGCACCCATTCGGCATCGACGAACTTGAACGGACCCGAGCCGATCGTGCTGGTGATGGCGGTGTTCGGATCGGTGTCGGCGACGGCCTTGGGCATCATGAACGGCACGTTCGAGCTGATCTTGCCGAGCGACTGGAGAACCAGACCGTACGGCTCCTTCAGCGTTATCGTGAAGGTCTTGTCGTCGACCGCCGCCATCTCGTCAGTGAAGTCCATGAGCTTCTGGCCCATGCT
>JBBDWW010000250.1:0-25668 GCA_040902645.1 Dongiaceae bacterium
ATCCGACCGAAAGATCGAGCCCGGCCGTCAGCAGCACGATCATCTGCCCCATCGAAACGATGATCAAATAGGTGGATTGCCGCAGGATATTCAGCACGTTCGGCAGCGAGAGAAAGCGCGGCTCCTGCAATCCGAAAAACAGGCCCGACAGCACCAGCAGGATCAGCAGCGGCAGGATGCCGCCGCTCAGAAACGCACGTTTCAGTCCGGCCAGTATCCGGGCCGAAATGCTGGTGGAGGATGCCGGGCCGTCGGCCTGCAGATCCGTGCTCATGGCGCTATCCGTTATGAAAAAAGTTGGCCAGGATTTTCTGTTCGTCGATCGCATCGCCCTCCAGCTCGGCCCGGATCGATCCGTTGGCGACCACATAGACGCGGTTGCACAAATTGAGGATCTCCGGCAGTTCCGAACTGATCAGCAGCACACCGTTCCCGGCGGCGACCAGTTCCTGAAGGAATTCGTAGAACTCGACCTTGGCGCCGACGTCGATGCCGGTGGTCGGTTCGTCGAAGATGAAGAGGCGAGTCTTCCGGGCGACGGATTTCGCCAGCAACACCTTCTGCTGGTTGCCGCCCGAAAACTTGGTGACGTCCGATTCGATATGCGGCGGGCGCACGCGCAGCTTGTCGCAGAGCCGCCGGGCCAGCGAGCGCTCGGCGCTGCGGCGCAGCACCCCGCCGCGCGCCAGCTCGGGCGTATCGAGCACGGCCAGCGACATGTTCTCGCGCATCGAGCGGTTCAGCATCAGCCCTTCGCGATGCCGGTCCGAGGGGATGTAGGAAAGGCCGCGGCGCAACATGGATGCTGGCGAAGGGGCGGGGACGGCCACGCCGAGAAACTCGATACTGCCGGATTGGATCGCATCGACACCGAAGCAGGCCCGCCCGATTTCCGATTTACCGCATCCGACCAGACCGGCGAGCCCGACCACTTCACCGCCGCGCACGGCGATCGACGTGCCGCGCACACGATTGTTGCGGGTCGTCAGGTTGCTGACCGACAGCAGCGTTTCGGCGGGCGCATGCCGGATCCGCGGGATGAAATTGCCAATCGGCCGCCCGGTCATCAGCTCGACCAGCGCCTTGTGGCTCACTTCGGCGATCGGCAGCGTGTCGATCTTCTGCCCGTCGCGCAGCACCGTCACGCGGTCGCCGATTTTTTCCAGCTCGGAAATGCGGTGGGTAATGTAGATGATCGCAGCGCCGTCGGCCTTCAATGTCGCGACCAGCCGGAACAAAACCGTTGTTTCGCGCTCGGTCAGCGACGCGGTCGGCTCGTCGAGAATGAGGATACTGGGATTGGTCACGAGCGCCTTGGTGATCTCGAGCATCTGCTGCTCGGCACGCGAGAGCGATGAAACCACGGCACGCGGGTCGAGCGCGAAACCGAACTCCTTGAGCGTGCTTCGGGCGCGTTCGCGAATTGCCCGTTTGTCGAGAACGATGCCGCGCATCGGCTCGATCCCGAGGAAGATGTTTTCTTCCACGGTCAGATCGGGCGCCAGACTGAAATCCTGGAACACGGCGGCGATACCGCGCTTGCGCGCATCGTCGACGGAATGCAGCTCGATACGCTCGCCGCGCAGTTCGATCGTGCCGGAATCGGGCTTCAACGCACCGGCGATGATGCCGATGAGGGTCGACTTGCCGGCGCCGTTCTCGCCGAACAGCACATGCACTTCGCCGGCGCGAAGGTCGAAATCGACATTGTCGAGGGCCCGCACACCGGGAAACCGCTTGCTCGCATTGGTGATGCGCAGAGCGATCGGATCCGCACCGGCAGCCGGCACGACGCGACGATGGCCGGCCGCCATCGGCGCGTCGCCTGCCGCAGCCGCACGGAAATCGAGCGCCTGCGCCTGACCGGCCTGCGTCATGCCCGATTCTGCCCGAATGCCATCATGATGGCGGGTGATCCTCTCCCAACTCCCTGTCCGGCGTTCGGGTGTTGTCAGCCCCGATTTCGCCGTTTGCCGCCGGCCCCGATGATGCCCCAGGCATCGACCTCGACCAGCAGCTCCGCGCTCGCAAGCGTTACATTGCCGATCAGTACGGCGCACGGAAAATCGCCGCTGAAAAACTGCCGGCGCGCCTCAATGAAGGCCGGCCGGAAGCGAATGTCGGTCAGATAGACCGTGATCTTCAGCACGTCGGTCATGTCGGCGCCGGCCGCCTCGACCAGCGATTTCATGTTGCGCAGCGTGGCGATCGACTGTTTCAGCGGGTCGTTGCCGCCGACCAGGCCACCCTTGATATCGCGCGCGACCATGCCGGAGAGCACGAACTGGTCGCCGATCACGAAGCAGTTCGACCACAGGCCGGCTTCGGGCTCGCGCACCTTCGGGCTGATGATCCGCTTCTTCCGCAGACCGGTTTCAGTCGTTTTGGCTGAGTTTTTCATCGTCGTTCGAGATCCCTGGTTGATCGGTTCAAATCGGATGTCAGGCGGCTTCGGCGCCCTGGATTGCCTGCCAGACGCGCAGCGGCGTCAGCGGCATGTCGATATGGCGGATGCCGAGATGCCAGAGCGCATCGACCACGGCATTGGTGACGGCGACCGGCGCGCCGATCGTGCCGCTCTCGCCCGCGCCCTTCACACCGAGCGGGTTCGTCGGGCACAAGGTTTCCTGCGATTCGAGCTGGAACGACGGCAGATCGTCGGCGCGCGGCATGCAGTAATCCATGAAGGTCGCGGTCAGGAACTGGCCGGTATCCGGGTCGTAGCCGCAATCCTCCATCAGCGCCTGGCCGATGCCCTGGACCAGGCCGCCATGAATCTGGCCCTCGACGACCATCGGGTTGATAACCAGCCCGACATCGTCCACAGCGAAGTAATCGCGCAGCGTCACCTTGCCGGTATCGGGATCGACCAGCACCGTGCAGAGATGGACGGCCGACGGGAAATTGTAGCTGTCGGGATCGTGGAACACGGTCTCGTCGAGGCCGAGTTCGAACCCCTCGGGATAGTCGGCGCCGCGATAGGCCATGCTCGCGACTTCCTTGAAGGTGACGGCACGATCGGTTCCCTGCACGACGAAGCGTCCGCGCTCGAAGACGATATCGGCCTCGGCGCATTCGAGCATGCGGGCGGCGAGCCGGCTGCCCTTGGCCACAATCCGGTCGGTGCCCTTGGCGATCGCACTGCCGACCACCGAGAGCGAGCGCGAGGCATAGGTGCCCATGCCGTAGGGAATGCGATCGGTGTCGCCTTCGACAATGTCGATATCGTCAATATCGCACCCAAGCCGGTCGGCGACGATCTGCGCATAGGTCGTGCCATGCGCCTGTCCATGCGAATGGCTGCCGCACAGCACGCTGATCTTGCCGGAGGGATGGACGCGGACCGTCGCCACGTCCCAGAACCCGACGCGGGCGCCCTGCTTGGCAATCAGCTTGCTCGGGCCGGCGCCGGCGCAATCGAGGAAGGCCGCAACGCCGATGCCCATCAGCACGCCCTTCTTGCGCAGCTCGGCCTGCTCCGTCCGCAGCCGCCGGTAACCGGACATCGCTTCGAGTTTTTCCATCAACAACGGGAAATCCCCGCTGTCATAGGTGACCTGCATCGCGGTCTTATAGGGGAACTCGTTTGCCTGGATCAGGTTGCGCGAGCGCAGCTCGACGATATCGATGCCGAGTTCGCGCGCGCCGTTCTCGACCAGCCGTTCGACCACGAACAAACATTCGGGCCGACCCGCGCCGCGATAGGCATCGACCGGCGTGGTGTGGGAATAGGCGCAGCGGACGCGGCAATGGATGGCCGGGATCTTGTACAGCTCGGAGAGCATCGGCGCGTAGAAATAGGTCGGAATACAGGGCCCGAACGGGCTCAGATAGGCGCCGACATTGGCGATCGTATCGACCTCGAGACCGAGGATCTTGCCGTTTTCATCGAACGCCATGCGGCAGGTCGTGGCATGGTCGCGCGCATGCGTATCGACCGTCATGTTCTCGATGCGCGTGGATACCCATTTGATCGGCCGGCCGACCAGCCGCGAAGCCCAGAGCAGCGTCGATTCCTCGGGATAGTGATAGATCTTCTGCCCGAAGCCGCCGCCGACATCGGGTGCGACCACGCGAATGCGCTGCTCGGGAATGAACAGCGAGCTCTCGGCGAGCCATTGGCGAACCATGTGCGGGTTCTGGGTCGACGACCAGAGCGTGTAACGCTCGTCGACCATGTCGTACTGCCCGACGATGGCGCGCGGCTCCATCGGTACGGCGGTGACGCGATTGTTGGTGAGCGTCAGCGCCGTGACGTGGTGGGCCTTGGCGAAGGCCGCGGCGACGGCGTCGCGGTTGCCGGCTTCCCAGTCGAGCACTTGGTTCGTGCCGAATTGTTCATGCACCAGCGGCGCGCCGGGGTCGAGCGCGGCCGCGGTCTGCGCAATCGCCGGCAACGCTTCGTAAACGACGTCGATCGCGTCCACGGCATCGAGCGCCTGCAGTCGCGTTTCGGCGACCACCAGCGCCAGCGTGTCGCCGACATGGCGCACAAAATCATCCACCAGGATCGGGCGCTTGACCTCGTTCATCGGCGTGCCGTCGTGCGAGGTAACCAGCCACAACACCGGCGAGGTGCCGAGGCCGTCGGCCTTCCAGTCCTTGCCGGTCAGGATGCGGATGACGCCCGGCATCGCCATTGCGGCCGAAATATCAATGCTGCGAATGCGAGCATGCGCATGGGGGCTGCGCAAAAACGCGGCATGCGCCATGCCCGGCAGACGAAGGTCATCGACATATCGGCCCTGGCCGGTGAGAAAACGAAAATCCTCCTTACGCTGGACCCGCTGGCCGACGTACATGCTGTTCCTCTCGTTTATTGCTGGACCGACCGCCGGATTTTCGGCTGGCTCGTTGGGTTGGTTATTGACGCCTCAAACTGCCCTCTGTAGATTGTCGACAATCGTCCATATTGACGTAACAGTGTCAAGGCATTCCGATGGCGGCAAGCATAGCGACAGCCCGAGAGGTCCTGAGGGAAGTCGAACGCCCGATCAAGAGTGTGGCTGACCTCGCGCACGAGCAATTGCGCCGGGAAATCGTTGCGGGGGAGTTGGTGCCGGGCGAGCCGCTGCGTCAGGCACATATTGCGGAACGTCTGGGCCTGTCGCGGGCGCCGGTGCGCGAGGCGCTGCAACGGCTCGAGATCGAGGGGCTCGCGGTCCTGCGGCCGCGCCGCGGTTATGTCGTTGCCAACCTCGACATCGTCGAAATCGAGGACATCTTCGAGATGCGAATCTGGCTCGAAGGCCGCGCGAGTGCGCTCGCCGCGGGCCGTCGCACGATCGCCGATCTGCGCGCGCTCGAAGAGCTGATCGCGCGGATGGACGAATGCGCGCGCGGCGATACGGTCGATATCGTCACCTGGGCCGCGCTCAATCGCGAATTCCATATGAAACTGTTTCAGATCAGCGGCCGCCGGCAGCTCTGCCGCATGGCGCTGTCGCTCCGCGATTCGGTCGAGCGCTATGTCCGGGTCGACTATGCGATGAGCGAGATGCTCCGGCATGCGCAGCACGAACATAGGGGGATTTTTGCGGCACTGAAGGCGGGCGATGCCGAACGCATCGAGACGCTCAGCCGCGCTCATTGTGAGCATACGCGCGACCGGCTGGTTACATCGCTCGCGGCTCATCAGGATTAGCAACGGTTTCGTTGAAGCATTTGGCACTGGGAGGACAGTAGAATGGCACGTTATTTGTTCAGCAACGGCACCGTCATCGACTGCACGGGCGAGCGGCCAAAAGAGCGCGCTTCGGTTCTGGTCGAAGACAACAAGATTGCCAAGATCGGTGGTGCGGCAGAGGTCGAGGCTGCTGCCAAGAAAGGCGGCGCCTACGAAACGATCGATGCCTCCGGCATGACGATCATGCCGGGCATGGTCGACTGCCATGTTCATCCCTCATACGGCGACATTCTGTCGTTCGAAGAGCTCGACCTGTATCCGGGTGTCGAATACCGGACGCTGCGCGCCACGATCGACATCAAGAAAGTGTTGCGTGCGGGCGTCACCAGCATTGCGACGCCGGGCGGCACCTGGAACATCAACGTGGCGCTGCGCGACGCCGTGAACGCCGGCCTGATCGAAGGGCCTAGAATGGCGGCCGGCGGGCATTACATCTCAACCTACAACTCGATCGGCTCGCCCTGGCCGACGCATCTCGATCATCCGAAATCGAGCTTCGGCGTGCTGTGCAACACGCGCGATGAAATGATCGTGCAGGCGCGCAAGGAGATCAAGGAAGGCGTCGACATCGTGAAGGTCGCGGGCGATGGCGATTCGCTCACGGCCGACGGCACCCTGCTCGGTAGCATCAGCTACGACGATCTCAAGGCGATTGCCGACGTGACGCATATGATGGGCAAGGCCTGCACCATCCATGCACGGTCCGGCCGTGCGGCTGCCGACGCAGCGCGCGCGGGCTTCGACTGGGTCATCCATGCGTCCTTCATGACCGACAACGATCTGGCTGTCTTCGAAAAGCTGCGCACGCCGATCAATCCGACGCTCAGCCTGCTCGCGAATTCGATCGACTGGGGCGCGGAGCTGGGCATCCCGAGCCGCGTCGTCGATGCGTACAAGAAGGAAATCGAGGCGGCGAGCAACATCCTCACGAAGGCGCACAAGGCCGGAATCATGATGATGGCGGGTACCGACTCGGGTCAGGGCTCGGTGCCCTACGGCGAGTGGCACGCGCGCGAGATGGAACTGATGATGACCTATCTCGGCATGAGCAGCATGGAAGCGCTGCTGGCGGGCACCAAGAACGCCGCCTTCGCCATGGGCAAGATCGATGCAGGCACGCTGAAGGTCGGCGGTTTCGCCGACATCCTGGTCGTCGACGGCAATCCGCTCGCCGACATCCAGGTGCTGCAAAACAAGGCGCTGTTCAAGGTCATCATGAAGAACGGCGCGATCGTCGACACAGCAACGCCGCTGCCCAAGGCGACCCAGTACGCCTGGGAAAAGCCGATGGTCGCGTGGAGCCGTCTTGCGACGCAGGACTATATCCGCGAGAGCGCCGGCAACAAGCCGAAGTGGATGCAGAAGCGGCCGCAGGCTGCGGAGTAACGCCCGCACCTGGCGGCTCGTTGACCGGCCGCCGCGTCGTTTGTTCCGGACTCCCTGTGACGGAACGGCGATCGCGGTGCCGGCGACGGGCAGCAATGCCTGAAATTTGATGAAAGCGACAAAGAAGAGAGCGAACGAATGGCTTTTTATCAATCCGATGGTCTGAAGCTCTATTACGAAGAACATGGCAGCGGCGATCCGCTGGTTCTGGTTCCCGGGTTCGGATCGGATACGACCGCCTGGGTCGACCAGGTCGACGATTACAAGCGTCGCTTCCGCGTGATCCTGATGGATATTCGCGGCGGCGGCCGTTCCGACGTGCCGGAACCGGGCTACGGTCCGAAGGATCTCGCGCGCGACGTCATCGCGCTGACGACGCATCTCGGCCTCAAGAAGATTCATTTCGGCGGCTGGTCGCTGGGCGGTGCCGTCGGCCTCGAAGTCGCGCTGGCGAAACCCGACCTGCTGCGCACGCTCTCGCTCCATTCGAGCTGGGAAGGCGACACGCCGCCCCACATGCGCCGCTGGATCGAGATCCGGCGCCGGATCATTGCAGCGAACGATCCGGTGGTGAATCTCGGTACGCGCGTCGTCAGCTTTTTCAGCACCGACTTCGTCAACGAACATGAAGATCTGGTCGACGCCTATTTCAAGCGGGCGCAGGCGAATCCCAATCCGATGACGGAAAAGGGCATCGACGGGCACGCGCAGGCCTGCCTGAAGCACGATGCCGGCGATCGCATCGGCGCGATCAAGATTCCGACTTTGGTTACTGTCGGCAGTCAGGATCGTTCGACGCCGCCGGGTCTGTCGCGGACGCTGCACAAGAAGATTACCGGGTCGGAGTTCATCCTGATCGACGGCGCAGGGCATTGCCCGATGTACGAATCGACCAAGGCGTTCAACACGATCAGCCTCGGTTTCCTGATCAAGCACAGCGCCTGAGTTCGGCGCCGCGTTGCCACCGATATCGAATCGAAGAGACGTAGAAAGGTTATCTCCATGAGCGCAGACGACGTGAAGCATTCCGACCCGCATACGGCAGAGACGCTGCGGCGCATCGACGAAATTGCCGCCGCCTTTAACCGGCAGGACGTGGATGCGATCGCCCAGTATTTCGCGCCGGACGGCGAGTTTCTGTTCCCGAACGGCCCCGATCCCTGGGGTCGTCGCCTGACCGGGCCCGATGCCATTCGCGATGCGCTGGCCAAGCGTTTTGCCGCCGTTCGCGACATGCGCTGGGAATCGATCCGGCGCTGGGGCAACGGCGACATGGCGGTTTCGGAATGGGTCGTGAAGGGCACGCAGCCCGATGGCGAGAAGATCGAGTATCTCGGCTGCGATCTGTGGGAGTTCAAGAACGGCAGGATCACCAAGAAAGACACCTACTGGAAGATCGTGAAGAAGGACTGACTCGATGCGCTCGGGAAGTTCCGGCGACGTCCGCCGAAGGTTCTGGAGGATCGAACAGTGGTTGCATCACCAACATGCCCGTCGGCAAAGACCGCCGGGCCAGACACCGCAAAGGTCAGGGAGGACCGCAGACTATGAATGACGGCCATCTTTTCAGAAATGCTGCCGCTGCGTTAATCGGCGGTGCTCTTGCGATTTCGGTCGGAACAGCCGCGATGGCTGCCGACTGGAGCATGCCGGTCTCGGTCATCGCCGATGACGGTTCGGTCAGCCAAATGGAATACGAGCCGATCGACGTCAGCCAGGTCACCAAGAAATGGAACCTTTGTGTGATTTTCCCGCACGTCAAGGATCCGTACTATCTCGCTTACACCTACGGCTCGGTATCTGAAGCCCAGCGCATCGGCGCAAAACTGCAGATCCTCGCGGCCGGCGGCTACACCGAGCTCGCCAAGCAGATCTCGCTGGTCGAGGATTGCGTGGCAGGCGGTGCGGATGCCGTCATCATCACGGCGGTCTCGACCGAAGGCCTCAACCCGGTTATCTCCGAGACCGTGAAGGCCGGCATCCCGGTCATCGATCTCGGTATCGGCGTCACCACGCCGGACATCAGCGGTCGCGTCACCTCGAGCTACGAAGCGGCTGGTTCCAATCTGGGCGATTATCTGAAGGTTCGTCATCCGGAAGGGTCGGGCAAGGTGCAGGTCCTCTGGCTGCCGGGTCCGGCAGGTTCGGGCTGGGTCGAAGACGCGACGCGCGGCTTCCAGGAATCGATCGTGGGTTCCGACGTCGAAGTTGTGAAGGTCATGTATGGCGACACCGGCAAGACCGTGCAGATGAAGATGATCGAGGACGGCCTGCTCGCCTATCCCGACATCGAATACATTGCCGGCGCTGCGCCGGCGGCGGAAGGCGCGGTGCAGGTGCTGCGTCAGGCCGGTACCGAGGGCATCGAGGTCATGGCGTTCTATCCGACGCCCGCAACCGTTGCCGGTCTGAGCGACGGCACGATTTCGGCAGTCGTCTCCGATAACACCGCGATGCAGCCGCGTATCGCCATCGACATGGCGGTGCGCATCCTTGAAGGCATCGACGGGCCAAAGAATGTCGGGCCCGGCTTCTTCACGGTCGACACCGTGAATGTCGGTTCGTGGGATTCGACGACGACGCTCTCGCCGGAAGGTTGGGAACCCGTGTTCGAAGTGGAGTGACATGTACGATCGGCTTGCGGCCGGTTGCAGTGCCCAGCGATGAGCCTGCAGCCCGGTCGCAGCGGATCATATTGGGAGGGTTGCGCGATGAACCGTTCGATGATCCGGCCGATCTCGGAAGACGAGATCAGGGCGTTCGAGGAAGACGGCGTCGTGTGTCTGCGCGGCGTGTTCGATCCGGATTGGGTCGCACGGATGCAGGAGGCGGTCGATCGCACGCTGAGCCGCCCGAGCCAGTGGGGCGCCGACCTCAACGAAAAGGGCACCAAAGGCCGCTTCGCGATCGACACATTCATGTATCTCTACGACAAGGATTTCCGGGATTTCGCGATCGAATCGCCGCTGCCGGAAATCGCGGCACAGTGCCTCCGCTCGAAGCGCATCAATCTGATGTGGGATTTCTTCCTGGTGAAGGAGCCGGGCTCGCCGCATCCGACCAACTGGCATCAGGATCGGCCGTTCAACTGGATCGACGGTACGCAGGCGATCAGTACCTGGACGCCACTCGACACCGTGACGCTCGACAGCGGTGCCGTCGAGTACATCCGCGGCTCGCATAAGTGGGGCAAATATTTCGAACCGATCGGCTCCGACGACAAGAACACCAAGAGTTTCTTCAAAGGCGCCGACAAAGAGCCGGATGCGCGCGATGGCGGCGACGAACTGCCCGACATCGATGCAAATCGCGATCAGTACGAAATCATCCATTTCGATTCCGGACCGGGCGATTGCGTCGTGCATCACCTGAACATGGTGCATGGCGCGCCGGGCAACTTCTCCACGCGCCGCCGCCGTGCGGTCTGTCATCGTTATACCGGCGACGATGCGACCTATGCGCCGCGCCGCAGCAAGTTCCGCGTGGTTCCGCCGCGCGAACCGGGCCTAAAGGCCGGCGATCCGTTCCCACAGGACCATGATCTTTTCCCCGGCGTGTGGCCGCGGCGGCAGAACGTGCGGCTCTGGGACGGGCTGCTGACGGAAAAGGCGGGCGCCCGGTAAGTTTTCGAGCGACCGGTCCGGCCCATGAGGCGCCGGACCGGTGTCGCCCGTCGGGGGTGCGCCTTCATTTCACGACCTCATCGGGAGACACGACATTGAAACTGGTTTCGTTTGAACGGGATGGGCGTCCCGGGCTCGGTCTGTGGGAATCGAACGGCACAATCCGCCCTTACCGCATCGGCGTGGATGCGGCGGCGGGTGGCGTTCGCGCCGCGATCGACGCGGCGCTCGAAGGCATTGCTTTGACGCATTCCGGTGAGACGCTTGCTTCGTCGGACGTGCGATTGCGCGCACCGATGCCGCGGCCGCGCCGCAACATCTTCTGCATCGGCAAGAACTATCGCGAGCATGTGCGCGAGTTTGCGCAGAGCGGATTCGATTCGTCGGCGGGTGCCGGCGAGGTGCCCGACGCGCCGATCGTGTTTTCGAAAGTGCCGGAATGCGTGGCCGGACCGAACGACCCGATCCTGATCGATCCGGCGGTTTCAGCCGCGATCGATTACGAGGCGGAGCTCTGCGTCATCATCGGTCGCGGGGGGCGTGGAATCGCCGCCGCCGATGCGCTCGATCATGTCTGGGGTTACACGATCGTCAATGACGTGACGGCTCGCGATCTGCAGGCTCGGAACAAGCAATGGCTGATCGGCAAGTCGCAGGACAGTTTCTGCCCGATGGGTCCGTTGGCCGTGACCGCCGACGAAATCGACCTTGGCAATACGTCGGTGCGCTGCTGGGTCAATGGCGAGCTGCGGCAGGATGCGAACACGCGCGATCTGCTGTTCGACGTACCGACATTGATCGAAACGATCTCGGCCGGCATCACGCTCCATTCGGGCGACCTGATTGCTACCGGTACGCCCGCCGGCGTCGGTATCGGGTTCAAGCCGCCGCGCTATCTCAAGGCGGGCGACAAGGTTCGCATCGAGATCGGCGGCATCGGTACGCTGGAAAACGCCGTCGTCGATCGCTCGGCGGCCGCCGCCCACGCGGCACGATAGCGATGCAGGAAGTCGCAATCCGGCAACTCGCCGAGGAACTCGCCCGCGCCCGTCTCGCCGGCGATCGTTGCGTGATCGCCAATGGCGATCACCCGCAGACCGAGGCGGACGGGTATGCGATTCAGGACGCGGCAACCCGCGCCGTCGTGGCGAGCGGTCGAAAGATCGGCGGTTACAAGATCGGTTTGGTGACCGAACAGATGCGGATTCAGACCGACGGGCGCGAGACGCTCGGCGTCGATACACCGGTTTATGGAACGATGCTGGCCGATCGCATCTTTCGCGACGAGACCACCGTGCGCCATGCCGATTTCGTTCAGCTCTATATCGAGGGCGAATTCGCGGTGCGGATCGGCCGCGACGTGCCGCCGCGCGCGGCCGGCTATGACCGCATGAGCATCGGCGATTTCGTCGAAAGCTGTTTTGCGGCGATCGAGATCGTCGAGTTCCGCCTGCCTTACTTCGACTACGCGCCGCCGCTGGCGCCGCTGCTGATCGCCGACAATGGCAGCAACTGGGGCTCGGTCGTGGGCAAGCCGGTAACCGACTGGTGTGCGCTCGACATTCCTTCGCTCCGCGCCGAGATGCGGATCGACGGGCGCCGGGTGGCCGAGGGCATGGCCCATCAACTGCTCGGCCATCCCTTCGAGGTGCTGGCCTGGATGGCCAATCATATGAGCCGACGCGGCTGCAGCCTCGCCGGCGGCGATATCGTGCTGCTCGGCTCGGTGACGCCGAGCTTCAAGGATTTTGCCGCGCCCGCCGTGATCGACGTCGAGTGGGACGCGTTTGGCAGCGTGGCGATTCGTATCGTCTAGCGGGTTGGGCCCGTCAGAGCAGGGGAGGCCGATGTCGATCGCCGAACTCGAAGCGCGCCTCGCCAATCTCGAATCCGTGGCGGCCATCCAGCGCCTCAAGGCGCTGGCCTGCCATCATGTCGATCGCTACGAGATCGACGCATTTGCCGATCTCTTCGCCGAGGACGGGGTTTTCGTCGGCGCCTTCCAGCAGCATCGCGGCCGCCAGGCGATCCGCGAAAACATCAAACTCTGGCCGATGATGATTCACTACGTCATGAACCCGGTCATCGATGTCGATGGCGAGCGGGCGACGGGACGCTGGTGCTTCCTGCGCCCGCAGACCGCGCCGAGCGGCAACCATTACCTCGTTGGCGGCTGGTACGAGGATGAATATGCGCGCATCGACGGTGCGTGGACGTTCGCCAGCGTAACGATCACCAACCTCTTTTGTACAACCCACGAGGCGGGCTGGAGTAACGATCCCGTCATTTAGTTGCGAAAAACCGGAAAACCACACGGCGCGCGATTACGCCCTCTATCTGCATGACGGATTTGCAGTGATAATTGACAGCGATTCGCATCCGGCTTAATTTGTCGACAATCGATCATTCGGGGGTACATTGGATGTCAAAGGGTGCAGCGGCCATTGCTCAGGCCAAAAGCCTACCGGATATCGTTTACGACCATTTGCGCGAAGAAATCCTCTCCGGCCGTATCGGGCCGGGCGAACCGATCCGTCAGGAACATCTCGCCGCCCGTCTCGGCGTCAGCCGCGCGCCGGTGCGCGAGGCGCTGAAAGCGCTCGAGGGCGAGGGGCTGATTATCTTCCGTCCCCGCCGGGGTTATCTGGTGACCGCGCTCGACCCCGACGAAGTCGAGGAGATCTTCGAGATACGCGCTTTGCTCGAAGAGCGGGGCGGATCGCTCGCCGCAAAGTTTCGCACCCAGGAAGATATCGAGGCCGTCGGCGATTTGCTGGAGCAAATGGAAGCGATCAAACGCCCGACCCCGGCGGGTATCGCCCGCTGGGCGGCGTTGAACCGTGAGTTCCACACAAGGCTGTTTCAGTCGAGCGGCAAGGAACATCTCTGTCACATGACGATGGTGCTGCGCGACACGGTCGAACGCTACGTCCGTCTCGACGCGGCGACGCAGGGCCGCATGGCCGACGCGGAAAGCGATCATCGCATGATTTATGACGCGTTCTGCCGCGGCGATATCGACGCCACCGGTCGGCTCAGTCGCGAGCATTGCGAACATACTTGCGAGCGTTTGGTTCGGTCGCTGCGCACGCGCAAGGACTAGGCACGCCCCTCTGACGATCGCGGGCGCTCATGCCGGCTTTGTTCGCCGGTTGGGATCGGCTTGTCGCAGCACCACCCGGCGGGGGAACGGCGAGATTTAAGGACGGGCATCGTCGCCCGTCGTCGCTGGGATCATGGGAGAAGCGAAACGATGAACAAGATGAGCAGCGCAGAAATTACGATGAGCGACATGCGCGAGATTCACGAATCCTTCAATCGCCACGATGTCGAGAAGATCGTCGGTTTCTTCAAGGACGATGGCGTGTTCCGGCTCGCGCGCGGCGCCGGCCCCCAGGGGCGGTCGCTGCGCAGCAAGACCGAGATCCGCGCCTTTCTCACCGACCGATTCTCCAAGATCGGCGATATGAACTGGGAAACGGTCAGCGAATTCTGCTGCGGCAATCGCGCCGTTTCGGAGTGGATGGTGACCGGCACGCTGCCCGACGGGCAAAAGCTCGAGATGCTCGGGTGCGACATCTACACGTTCGAAGGCAAGAAGATCGTGCTCAAGGACACATTCTGGAAATCGACCGAGAAGCCGCTGTGAATGGCGGCCGTTCAGGAAAGAGATAGGGACGTGAACCAGGCGAACATAAGCGATCGCGAGACGCTCGAACGGATTGTGTTTCTCGAAGGCGAGTTCCTTGACGAGAAGCGGTTCGAGGAATGGCTCGACCTCTATACAGAAGATGCGATCTACTGGATTCCGGCGACGCCCGGTCAGAAGAGCCCGGAAAATCACGTCTCGCTCTTCTATGACGACAAGCAGACGATGCTCGCGCGCGTGACGCGGCTGCGCCATCCTGAAATCCATGCCCAGCTTCCGGCGTCGCGCACCTGCCGCATCATCACCAATATCGCGATCGAAGCCGCGGCGAATAATGCCACGTCCTGCGACGTGACATCGAGCCACATGATCGTCGAATACCGGCCGGGCCGGGAGCAGCGGATCTTCGCCGGTCGCTGCCGGCATACGCTGCGCCGCGAGAGTGGGCGCTGGCGGATCGTGCGCAAGCGGCTCGACCTCATCAATAGCGATGCGGCGTTCGCTGCGCTGACCGTTCCGCTCTGACACAGGATTTGACGAGGAGTTTTCCGATGAACGCCTATTCGCCAACCGATCTGAAAGCGCTGGTCGAAGAAGAGCGGATCCACCGCAAGGCCTTTGTCGACCCGGACATCTTCCGCATGGAGATGGAACGCATCTTCCATCGCACCTGGGTCTATGTCGGCCACGCCAGTCAGGTGCCGCAACCCGGCGATTTCTTCTGCACCCGGATCGGATTGCAGCCGGTTCTCATGGTCCGCCATACCGACAATACGGTGCGCGTGCTCTACAACCGCTGCGCCCATCGCGGCGCGCGGGTGGTGAACGAGGAATGCGGCAACGCCAAGCGGTTTCAGTGCATGTATCACGGCTGGATCTACCGCACCGACGGAACGCTGGCGGGCCTTCCGATGAAGGCCGATGAGGCGGCCGACGGTTTCGACTTCGATGATCCCGATCTGGGCATGCGGCCGGTTGCGCAGGTCGACCAGATTCACGGCTTCGTCTTCGCGAACATGTCGCCGGACGGGCCGGGGCTGCTCGACTATATCGGCGAGGCGCGGCATGCGATGGACGAGTTCGTCGCGGCGGCGCCGGACGGTGAAATCGAGATCGCCGGCGGTTGTCATCGCTACGAGTACAGGGGCAACTGGAAGCACCAGCTCGAGAACCTGACCGACACCTATCATGTCATTGCGACGCATGCCTCGACCGTCGATCCAGAGGGCAAGCAGTTCAAGCGGCGGAGCGGCACCGATGGCGCCGAAGCGCGCTTCTACGACGACAAGAAGCGGCCGGTCATTCTGGATATCGGCGTGTCGGTTTATCCGCACGGCCATTCCTCGACCGAATCGATGTTCCCGGAAGCGCAGACCGGCGGCATCTGGGAAGAGTACCGAAAAATTCTGGCGAAGAAGCGCGGAGCCGAACGGGCCGACGAGCTGCTCAAGCAGAAGATCCACAATCTGACGATCTTCCCGACCTTCGATCTGCTGGTCGTGCAGAACGCGATCCGTGTCATCTATCCGATTGCCGTCGATCGCACCGAAGTGCGCATCTATCCGATCCGCATGAAGGGCGCGCCCGAGGCGGTCTTTCGCGAGCAGGTTCAGTATGTGAACCTGACCCACTCCGCCTCATCCTTCGTGCAGACCGACGATCTCGAGGCGTTCGACCGCATCCAGGTCGGGCTTGCGACCGAGGCGCAGGATTGGGTGCTGGCGACGCGCGGCAGAAAGCGCGAGCGGTTCGACAATCGCGGCATCGGCCATGGCAACAAGACGACCGAGATCGGCCTGCGCTCTATGCACCAGACATGGCTCGAGCTGATGTGCGCGGAGTAGCCGCTCGGCCGCTTCGTTCCCTGTCGCGATCACGAGCGTGCCGGCCGCCTAGTCGCGGTCGGCGAGCTCCCGCAGCCCGTCGGCCAGCAGGTTGAAGCCGACCACCAGGCTCGAAATAGCGATGCTCGGGAAGATCGCCATGTGCGGATAGCTGAAGATCACCTTGGCGGCGTCCTTCACCATGCCGCCCCAATCGGGGGTCGGCGGCGGCAAACCGAGGCCGAGAAAGCCCAATACGCCGATCATGATGATGGTCCAGCCGATGCGCAGGCAGGCATCGATGATGATCGGGCCGCGGGTGTTCGGCAGGATTTCGACCAGCATGATATAGGCCGCCGTTTCGCCGCGCAGCTTCGCGGCAGCGACATAGTCGCGGGTGCGCAACTCAAGTACCTGGCCACGCACCAGCCGGCCGATCGCGGGCGAGGACGAGATCGTCACCGCGAGGATGATATTCACGGCCGAGGCGCCCAGTGTCGTGATCAGCAGCACATAGAGAATGAGAACGGGGAAGGCGAGAACGAGATCGGAAAACCGGCTCAGGATCTCGTCGACCCAGCCGCCGTAATAGCCCGCGACCATGCCCATCGTGCTGCCGACGATCAAGGCGCTCAGGATGCCGAGCGGTGCCACGATTAGGACCGTCCGCGCGCCCCAGATAAGACGCGAAAGGATATCGCGGCCGAGATGATCGGTGCCGAGCATGTAGGCTTCGCTCGGCCGCGGATTGGCGAGCGCGACATAGTCGATCGTATTTGGATCGTAGGGGGCGAGCCACGGCGCCAGGATCGCGACCATCACCCAGAACAAGATAATAGCGCTGCCGATCATCGCGGTCGGCGAGCCGGACATATAGCGCACAACCCCGACGACGCGGCCGATGAAGCTCGGTTCGTCGGATTTCGGTGCCAATGCGGGGCGGGCGCGCGGATTGCCGGTGTCGACGGTCATCGCCGGCCTATTTGAAGCGGACGCGCGGGTTGAGCAGCATATAGCCGATATCGCCGATGAACTGCGTTCCGACGGCAATCGTTACGGCGATCATCGTCGCCGCCTCGATGATCGCGATATCCCCGAACAGGGCCGCATCCATCAGCATCCGGCCGAAGCCGGGATAAGCGAAGATCACCTCCGTCACCACGACGCCGGTGATGAGGAAATGAATCTGCAACAGGATGACGGTGAACGGGGCAATCATCGCATTGCGCATGGCATGGCGGACGATCACCTGCCGGTAGGGCAGGCCCTTCAGGATGGCGGTTCGCACGAAGGGTTGGGCCATCACCTCGGCCATCGAGCCGCGCATGATTCGGGTGACGTAACCGAAATCGTAAAGCACGAGGACCGCGATCGGCAGGATGAGCTGATCGGCGATCGTCCAGCGATTGGTCGTTTCGAGCGGCGCCGTTCCCGGCAGCCAGCCCAGCAAGACGACAAAGATCGCGATAAAAATGACTGCCGAGGCAAACTCTGGAATCGACGAGGTGACGATCGAGATCAGCGAAATGCCGCGATCGCGGATGCTGCCGGGTGCAATGCCGGATAGAACGCCGAGCGTCAGCGCCAGCGGGATTACGATCAGGAAGGCGACCCCGGCCAGCAATGCCGAATTGCCGATCCGTTCCCAGATCACGTCGTTGACCGGTTCCTTGTACAAGGTCGAATAGCCGAGATTGCCGAAATACTTATCGCCGCGCGGATCCTGATAGGTTTCGCCAAGCGAGGCGTCGGCGGCGGGATCGGAGACGACGCCAATCAGCACGCCGAACCAGCGCGCATAGCGGACGGGTGTCGGATCGTTGAGATGGAGACGTTCGGCGAGGAGGTCGACCTGCTCGACGGTCGCAAAAGGGCCGAGCAGCTTGCGGGCAACCGAACCGGGGGTCGATTCGCAAATGACGAACACCACCATCGATGCCAGCAGCATCGTGAGCGCCATCAGGGTGAGACGTCGGGCAACAAAAACGATCATGAGAACCGACGGGCTGCCTCCGGGTGCGGCCGGCTCCGTCGCAAGCTCGGCACGATAAAAGTGTCGGCGGTGATACTGAAATCGCGATCCTGCGGCGATCAGCTCGGATAGCGCCGTAGGGTAAGCACCCGATCATTGCATGGAAAGCCCGCCTGCAGAGCCCGGCCCTTTGGGCCGTTATCTGCAGGCGGGACGTCCCTTCGCGTCGGGATCGAGCGGGTTTAGGCCTCGATCGCCATCGTCTCGGGGAAGATGCACATCGAGGGATGCAGCGAGAAACCCTTCACCCGACGGTCATAGGCCGTCTGCTCGTTGACCCAGATGCTCTGCAGCGTCGGGCCCTCGTCCTGGAGAATCTTCTCGAGCTTCGCCGTCACTTCGCGGCGCGCCTCGATGTCGGCAAGACCTTCGGCGTGCACGAGAAGTTCGTCGAACTCCGCATGGCTCCACTCGAACAGGTTCCACTTGGCGCCCGTGCGATAGACCAGGGCGTAGAGCTGAATCGCCAGCGGACGATGTGCCCAACTCGAATGCGAGACCGGCGCCTTGTCCCAGACTTCCCAGAACTGCGCACCGGGCATCACATTGATCTTGAAGCGGATGCCGACCTGGGCGAGCTGATCGACGATCGCCTGCGTTTCGGCCACTTCCCATTGCGGTTCGGCGATGCACTGCACCTCGGCATCGATACCGTCGGGATAGCCGGCCTCGGCAAGCAACGCCTTCGCCCGCTCCGGGTCGTACCCGACCTTCGGCAGTTCGGCATATTCCGGATGGATCGGGCAGGCATGATGGTTCTCGGCCGGCAGCCCGTTGCCGAGCGCGGCAGCGGCGAGAACCTTTTCATTGTCGACCGCGAGCTTCATGGCAAGCCGGACCTTCGGGTTGCTCCACGGTTCCTGCGTGACTTTCGTCGCGAAGGTCGCGGTCAGCGCCGTGACGGCGCTGTAAAGCTCGACATGATCCATCGACTTGATGGCATCGATCTGGAACTGTTCGACCCGGAACAGGCCGTCGACCTGGCCCGATGCCAGCGCGCCCAGAGCCGCCGCGGTGTCGTCGCCAAGATCGATGAACTCGAACGAGTCGATATGCGGCTGTTCACCCCAATAGTCGGCAACCGCCTTCAGCACCGCCTTGCGCTGCACTTCCAGCTCGACGATTTCGAACGGGCCGGTGCCGTTGCTGCCGACCTGGAATACGCCGCCGTCTTCCGGATCGAGCATGGTGTTGGTGTAGTGGAAGAGATGCTCGGGAATCGCGACCTGCGGCACCCGGAGATTGAGACGCACCGTGTAGTCGTCGACCTTCTCGAGGGCGTTGGCATCCCACAGCGTGTCTTCTTCTTCGTTGAGAAGATACGGCTTCATCAGGCCGAGCGACGACGAACCGGTCTCGGGATTGAGGACGTGATTGATGTTCCAGATCACGTCATCGGCGACGAACGGCCGGCCGCTGCGCCAGGTCGCTTCCTTGCGCAGATGGATGGTCCAGCTCCGCAGATCTTCGCTCGGTTCCCAGCTTTCGCACAGCAGCGGACGCGTGACGTTGTCGGCGCCGGTGCGGGTCAGGGTTTGTACCACCGGGAAGGTGATGTTCGAGAACATGAACCAGCCGAGCGCGTGCGGATTGCTGAGATCGGGCACGCGATGGCCGACGCGGATCGTACCGCCTTTGGGCAGATCATCCGCGCGGGCGACCGGCATGCTCGCGCCGCCGGCGATCGCATAGGCGCTGGCGGCCGACAGGCCGAGTAGCGTTGCCGTGCGCAGGAACTCGCGCCGGTCAACGCGACCGGCACTGAACTGTTCGACGAGTTTCTTGATGTAGGGGTGGGTCTTTGGGGTAGTCATGGGACGAGCCTCCCGGGTTCGGGGTGGTGAAAATCACGCCGGTTTCGCCACCGGCAGTTTATCGATTGTCGAAAATCGTAAATGTTGGGGCATCCTCGGTCAATGGCGAAATCTCCCCGCTTCGATGCCCCGCGGGGCCGTTTGTAGCGCCGGAACGATCCGGCGCGGTGGCAGTGCCGGCGCGATTTGGGTGCGCCGGGATCATTCGCCCTCACCGCACCAGGCGAGCAGCAGGCGGTTGAAATCATCAGTCCGGTCGAGCATCACCATGTGCGAGGCGCCGCCCAGCACATGCATGTCCGCGTTCGGAATGAGCCGCATCAGCGCAAGTCCGCGTTCGACCGGGACGGTGCGATCTTCCGTCGCCCAGATGAGCAGCGTCTTCATCGTCAGCGATGCGAGATGCGGATGAATATGTTTCTCCTGCAGCTCGACATATTTCAGAAAGTCGGTTTCCGCTTCCGGCAGATTGCGAAAGATCTCGAGCTGGTCGCGAGCCGCCGCGCGCCGATAGGCGTCGCGAACGATCGCTTCGTATTCCGCGTCCTGCAGTTTTCCGAGCCGGTTGTTGCCGGCGACATAGGATTCTTCGTTTTCGGTCAGCGCGCGAAAATCGTAGGCGTGGCTCGATGCTTCCATCCAGCCGCGATCGGCCTCGCCGCCGAGCCGCGGTGCCGTGCCGCCGGTGGTGACGAGCACGAGTTTGCGCGCCAGCGATGGCCGGACGATGGCCATGCGGGCGGCCATGAAGGCACCTTCGGAATGGCCGAGCAGAATCGCCTTGTCGATGCCGAGCGCGTCGAGAAAGGCGAGCGCATGATCGACCCGTTCGAGACGGTTGAGATATTTCCCGTCCTTCGCCATGTCGGTGCGGCCGAAGCCGATCTGATCGAAGGCGACGACACGAAAGGACCGGGCCAAAGCGGGAATGGTCCGAAACCACGCGCCATAAGCGTCACTGGTGGCGCCGGCGCCATGCATCAACACGATGACCGGCCCCTTACCTTCATCGAGGTAATAGGTGCGGCAACCGCCCGCATCGATGAATTTGCCCTGCACCGATACTCCGTTTGGACGCGCATCGACCGCTCACGGCTGGACGACGTGTTTGGCATACTGTAATACAATCATACGATCTATTGGACGGCAGACTCAAGGGCCAGCCGGGTGTTCGCCAAGGGCGAAATGCCGTCTGGCCGGTTTCGCTGGGGTCAAACACGGGTCATGGCGGATCGCCGGCCCCTTTGGTTAGGCTCTCGACCGCCGGCAGGGTCCGGTTCGGGTCTGCGACCCGATCCCAGAGGATGCCGGCGCCCCATCGCCGGCCTGACCGGAGGAAGACAGGAATGCCCCTCGTCCGTTTGCCCCACAGCGAGACCTACTATGTCGAGGAAGGCAGCGGCACGCCGCTGGTCCTGATCCACGGCATGGGCGGCGATCATACGGTCTGGGATTGGCAGGTGCCGGAACTGCGCGATCGCTTCCGGATCATCCGGCCCGACATTCTCGGCCATGGAAGTTCCGAAAAACCGGCCGGTCCTTGGAAATTCACGCAGTTCGCGCAACAGATCGCCGAGCTGCTCGATCGTCTGTCGATTCCACGCACGGTCGTCGCCGGCTTTTCGCTGGGCGGATCGATCGGCCAATCGGTTGCCATCGAGTATCCCGACCGGATCGCGGCATTGATCGTCGTCAGTTCGAGCTGCGCGCGCACACCGCAGGAACAGGAATCGGTCGAGAAACGTGTCGCCCAGGTCGCAGCGGGCGGTCCCCATGCGGTCGTCGATGGCGCGCTCGGCCGCTGGTTCACCGAGAAGTTTCGGAAAGAAAACCCGGCGCTCATCGAATATTGGCGCACGCGTCTGCTCGCCAACGACCCCAAGCCCTATCTCGCGGCCTACCAGCTTTATTCCGATATCGATCGCCAGTTGCTGCATCGGCTTGGCGAAATTCGCACGCCGACATTGGTCATCACCGGCGACAACGATCCGGGGCAGACGCCGCGCATGGCTGAGGAGATGGGCCGCCGCATCGCGGGATCCGAGCTGCAGATCTTCCCCGGCATCCCGCATATGTCGACGCTCGAGGCGGCACCGGCTCTGAACAAAGCGATCGCCGAGTTTGCGCAGCGCCGTGCCGGCAAGGTCTAGCGCGCGTTGGCGCACCAGCCTCCGAGCAAGCCGTTGAACGCATCGGCGCGGTCGAGCATCACCATATGCGAGGCGTCGCCGAGCACATGCAGGTCGGCATGCTTCGCGATCTGTTGCAGCGCGACGCCGCGTTCGATCGGCACGGTCGGATCGTTTGCCGCCCAGATCAGCAGGATCGGTGCCTTGAGCGAGGCCAGATGCGGATGAACATGCCGCTCCTGGGTCTGGATATAGCCCTCGAAGCTGGTTTCGCTCTCAGGCAGATGCCGGAACATCTCGATCTGACCGGTCGCGCGGCCGCGCCGATAGCTGTCGCGCAGGATCGCCTCGGCTTCGGGATCGCCCGACATCGCGAGGCTCGAGTTCGTGCGGATGAAATCGTCTTCGGTGTCGACGCCGCCGGCATAATCGTACGCGGCCTTGCTCGCGGCGAACCATTCGCGGTCGCGATCGCCGCCGAGCTTCGGGGCCGTCGCCCCGCTGGTCACGATGACGACGCCCGAGGCGAAGCTCGGGCGCTGGATCGCCATGTAAGCCGCCATGAACCCGCCCTCGGAATGGCCGACCAGAAAGGCGCGGTCGATCTTCATCGCATCGAGGTAGGCCAAAGCATGCGCGCAGCGGTCGACGCGGTTCACATAGCGCCCATCCTTCGGCATGTCGCTGCGGCCGAATCCGATCTGGTCGAAGGCGACGACGCGAAA
The DNA here is from genome assembly GCA_040902645.1 of Dongiaceae bacterium. Taxonomy (GTDB): domain Bacteria; phylum Pseudomonadota; class Alphaproteobacteria; order Dongiales; family Dongiaceae; genus JAWXBK01. The sequence continues at coordinate 22,868 of JBBDWW010000250.1, forward strand.
GCGGCTCGCCAGCGCTGCGATGGTAAAGCGCCAGGTGCACCAGCTATCCACGGCAACCGAGGCGCCATGCATCAAAAGGACGACCGGGCCCTTGCCGCGGTCGATGTAATGGGTCCTGACCCCGTTCGCGTCGATATATTGGCCTTCCACCAGTGTCTCTCCTCTCAGCGATCTTGCGATCGGTTGCGTGACATTACGGTTCGTAGCATTGCGGCGTCGATCGAGCGGCCGCGCGCATGAGCAGCGATTCGACCGCCACGGCGCCCGCTGCGACGCGCTGGCCGGTCTATGGCCTCGTGCTGATGGCGCTCATGATCGTGAGCTGGGGCATGAACTGGCCCGCCTCCAAGTTCGCGCTCAACGAAGTCGATCCGCTGTTGCAGCGCACGATCGCGCTCCTCGCCGGCGGCACCGGCCTGCTCGTGCTCGCGCGGATCTTCGGTTATTCCCTGCACGTTCCCCGACGCGAACTGCGACCCCTGATCTCGGTCACGCTGTTTCACATCACCGGCTGGCATGTCGCCTCGGCCTACGGGCTGTCGATGATGCCGGCCGGTCGCGCCTCGATCATCGCCAACACGATTCCGATCTGGGTAACGCTGCTCGGCATCTGGCTGCTGCGCGAGCCGCTGACCTGGCGCCGGACGATCGGCCTCACGCTCGGTCTCGGCGGGCTTGCGCTGTTGATCGGGCCCGACATCGCCGCGCTCGGCAAGGCGCCGCTGGGTGCGCTTCTCATGATCGTCGCCGCGATCTGCGCGGGTGCCGGCACCATCGGCATGAAAGCCTATGTCTGGCAGACGCCACTCACCGTGCTGGCCGGCTGGACGGTGCTGATCGGTGGCATCCCGATCTATCTCGCCGCCTGGCTGACCGGCGCCGGGCTGACCGACGCCGCGCAGGCAGCGGGCGGGATTAGTTTCCAGGCCGTTGCCGGGCTCTGCTACACGGTCGTGATGGCGACGATCTTCTGCCACTGGTGCTGGTTCAAGATTGTCGTGCTGTTTCCGGCCCCGGTTGCCGCCATCAGCATGTTCGGTGTGCCGGTGGTCGGCGTACTCGGCAGCGCGGCGCTGCTGGGCGAGACGATCGGCTGGGCGGAAATCGGCGCGCTCGTCCTGGTGCTCGCCGGCATTGCCTGCGTCGTCCATGCCAAACGCGCGCCCGTCGTGCCGCCGCCCGTCGACGGCTGAACGCCTCGCGAGACCACCAACCCAACAATCGACCGCTTCAGAAGGAAATCCGACATGGCCATCACCCGCGACTACGTCGAATCGCTGTTTCGCAATCTCGAAACCGGCAACCGCCAGGCCTTCTTCGACAAGATGGCCGACGATGTCGAGGTCAGCATCATGGGCAACCACACGCTGGCGGCGACCTACCGCGGCAAGGAAGAATTCCTGACCAAGGCGCATGGCCGCATCAACCGCATCCGGAATCCCAACGTGCCGCTGAAGATCTCGGTCCGGCATGTGCTGGTATCGGGCGATCACGGCATTGTCGAAATGCATTCGATCTCGACCGCCCTTAACGGCAAGCCAATCGAGAACACCTATTGCTGGGTCTGCCGCTTCGAGGGCGACAAGATCCGCGAAGTGCGCTCGTATACCGATACGGCGTCGATGGAGAAGGCGATCCTGGAGAACGAGGCCGATCTCGCCCGCAAGAAATAGGCGCGCGGTTGACGCGCCGACAGCCGGCAATCACGCAATGCCCTTGGGCCATAAAAGCTCGAGCGGCCGGTTGTAGAGAATGTCGTCGATCAGCGCATCGGGAATGCGCGGCATTCGGACATCCGGTTCCCAGTCGTTGATCGCGTGAAAGGATTCGCGTGCGGCCGCCGGCGACTGGATCGGGAAATCCGACCCGAACAGGATCTGGTCGGTCACGCCGTAATCGATCGCGAGCATCAGCGCGTTGTAACACTGCCATTTTCGGTAATAGCGCGCCGAGAGATCGGTGTAGAGCTGACGATGCTTGCGCAGCAGCAGCACCGTCTCCGAAATCCACGGCTGTCCAATATGGGCGAGGATCATGCGCAACTCGGGAAAGGCGCGCGCGATCTTGTCGAGCAGGATCGGGTTGCCGTATTCGAGCGTCGATTGCGCGGCATAGGCGGCCGACTGGTGCCACAGGATCGGCACCTTGAGTTCGTTGGCGATCTCGTAGAAGCGCCAGGCCTCGCGGCACCAGGGATGAAACCCGGCATAGACCGGCGAGAATTTCAGCCCGTGCAAACCGAGCTTCACGATGGCGCGTTCAAAATCGGCGGGGCCGGTTGCATCGGCCGGATCGGCACAGGCGAATCCCACGGCACGCCCGCGATACTCCTGCACATACTCGGCGACGAACTCGTTGGGGACATGAACCCCGAGCCGGTTCCATTTCATCGCGATGCAGACGAATTTTTCGCAGACGTCGACGACATGTTCCCGGTGTGCGGCCGGGCTCGCATCGACGCTGCGCCCGGTCTTCTTGCCCATCTCCGCCTGCTGCTCGGCGCCGATATGCTCCGGCAGCCAGAGATTGGTATGCCAGTCGATCAGGGGCCGCCGGGGCTCAGAGTTTTGCGGATCAGGGCTTTGCGGCACCGCCGGCTTCCTTCGCCTGTTCGGCCAGCACCTTTCGTGCGATCCGGAACGCTTCGACGCCGGCCGGCACGCCGCAATAGATGGTGATCTGCATCAGGGTCTCGCGGATTTCCTCGAGGGAACAGCCGTTGCGCAGCGCCCCCTTGAAGTGCAGCTCGAACTCGTGCGCGCGGTTGAGCGCCGCCAGCATGCAGAGATTGTTCAGGCTGC
>JBBDWW010000251.1:0-3748 GCA_040902645.1 Dongiaceae bacterium
CGGCCGCCTTCTCGTCGCCCCGGCCCATCAGGCGCGACGCCGCGAGCGCGGCGGCTTCGGTGACGCGCACCACTTCGAGCGCCAGATTGCGATCCATCGTCTTCGGACTGTTCATGTCGGAATACCTTGACCTGTCATTCGTTCGGCATTTGCAACGGTTCGATGCGGATCATATGCGGCGGTTCGGTCACCGCGCCGATCGTCGCGATGCGATCGAGCGCGCGGCGCATCCCGGCCTCTTCCGTTACATGCGTCGTCAGCACGACGGGAACGGTCTCGTCGGGCGCGCGGCCCCGCTGCAGCATCGCTTCCATCGACACGCTCTCGTCGCGCAAAGCGGCGGCCACATCGGCGATGACACCCGGCCGGTCGCGCACCATCAGCCGTACATAGTACGCGCCGCGATGCTTCGCCATCGGCTGAGCCGGCCGGTCGACCAGGTCGGACGCCGGAAGGCCGAAGGCCGGCAGGATTTGACCGCGGGCGAGGTCCATGAGGTCTGCGACGACTGCCGACGCGGTCGGGCCTGCGCCCGCCCCGCGCCCTTCTGCCATATTCTGGCCGACGAAATCCCCCTCGGTGACGACGGCATTGAATACGCCCTCGATATGCGCGATCGGTGTGCCGACCGGCACCATGCAGGCATGAACGCGCTGTTCGACGGCGCCATTCACCAGGCTCGCGATGCCGAGCAGTTTGATCCGATAGCCAAGTTCCGACGCGTATGCGATGTCGATCGCCGAGACATTGCGGATGCCTTCGACATGGATACCGGCAAAGTTCATCCGGCAGCCGAAGGCGAGGCTGGTGAGGATCGCCAGTTTGTGCGCGGCGTCGACGCCGTCGATATCGAAGCTCGGGTCGGCCTCGGCATAGCCGAGCTTCTGCGCGTCGCCGAGCACATCGGCGAATTCGCGGCCGGTTTCCCGCATCGTCGTCAGGATATAATTGCAGGTGCCGTTCAAGATGCCGTAGACGCGGCGGATCCGGTTCGCGGCCAACCCCTCGCGCAAGGTCTTGATGATCGGAATGCCGCCGGCGACTGCCGCCTCGTAGGCGATGGTGACGCCGGCTTTTTCCGCGGCGATGGCAAGCGTCGTGCCGTGATGGGCGAGCAGCGCCTTGTTCGCGGTGACGACATGCTTGCCCGCCGCGATCGCCGTATCGACCAGCGCCTTCGCCGGCCCGACCGACCCGCCGATCAGCTCGACGACGACATCGATGTCGCCGCGCGCCGCCAGTTCGACCGGGTTGTCGTGCCAGGCAAACGGCGTGATATCGACGCCGCGATCGCGCCGTCGCTCGCGCGCCGACACGGCGACCACATTGATCGGCCGGCCGCAACGTGCCGCAATCTGGTCGGCATGCGTGTCGAGCAGCCGCAAGGTACCGGCACCCACGGTGCCGAGCCCGGCGATCCCGATGCGCAGCGCTTCACTCACTCTCTTCGCTCCTGTCATGAATCGCATTTCCGGCCCCGGCGCGCGGCCGGGTCGGTTGCCGACGACGCGCTGGAGTTCTAGTTGACGAGGTAGATTTCCGCCCGCCGATTGCCCGCCTCGCCGGTCGGCGTGAATTCGTAATATTCCGGATCGGCTGAACCCTGAGCAGCGACCTGTACATTCTCCGCGCGCAGGCCGGCATTCATCAGCGCCTCGGCGACCGCATTCGCGCGCGCCAGCGACATTCGGTAGTTCGCCTCTTCATGGCTCCGCGGATCGGCATTGCCGGTGCGCATGCTGGCATGGCCGACGATCCGGATCACGCCGCCTTGCGCGCGCTGAAGCTGCGCGACCTCGCCGATGATGCGCCGATCTTCCGCCGACAGCGCCGACGATCCGTGCTGAAAGTAGATCAGCGCGATCGGCTGGCCGGGGTCGCCCGCCCCGTAGTAACCGGTCTGTCCGCCACCCGTCGCGCCATAGCCGTCGAGTACGCCGTAATCGACCGAGACCTGGCCATCGGCCGAGTACTCGGTTCCGTACGACGCGGTCGGCACACCGGCGGTGGACAGCGTGGCGCCGGTTGCATCCGGGATCGGCGGCAACGCGCTCGGCGCCGTGGTTCCGCTCGGCGGCGGCGTTTCGATCTGCGTATAGACTGCGTTCGGATCGGCGGCCGCTGCGTTGTCGGCCATCAGTTCTTCGGTGATCTCGACACGCTCTTCGGCGGTCGTCGATACTTCCGGCGCCGCATCGGGCACGCTGCCGACGGCGGGGAATGCTGAATCGTCGGTCTCGGACTGGATGGTCGCTGGCTCCGGCTCTTCTTCCGCGAACACCGTGCAACCTGCAAGCAGGCCGACAGCAAGGCAGGCAGCCGCCCAACGTTGCAGCATTGGCTTCCGGCACTCAGCCCGCATGGCCCGCTTCCTCCCCCGTGAGGTTGTAATGCTGCCGGGTCCGGCCTATGTTCCCGTCGACCCGGTCGCGGTTCGTCCCGACCCCGAAATTCCGAGGTTTATCAAATCGTTGCTGCGCCACTCCACCCCGTGATTCGGGTGCCGCGCAACAATCCTGCGATCATAGGGTTGCCCCGATGAACGATCAACAGGCCGGCCGGCCTTCGTCCTCCGATCCGCTGGAACTCGCCCGCACCATGGGCCGGATTGCCGACCAGACGCAGCGGCTGCTGATGCAGTTTGCCGAGCGCAGCCGCACCGGCGGCAATGCGCCGGCCGATCCGCTGAACGTCATGGGCGCCTTCATCGAGCTGACGCAGCGCATGATGGCCGATCCGGTCAAGATGATGCAGGCGCAGGTTTCGCTCTGGCAGGATTACATGAATCTCTGGCAGACGACCGCCCAGCGCATGATGGGCCACAAGACCGAGCCGGTCATTTCGCCCGCGGCCGACGACCGCCGCTTCAAGCATGATGGCTGGCAGAACAACGAGCTGTTCGACTATGTCAAACAGTCTTATCTGCTGACGGCGCGCTGGATGCAGGCAACCGTCGGCGACGTCGAAGGGATCGACGAGAAGACCCGGCGCAAGATCGAGTTCTATACCCGCCAGTTCGTCGATGCGATGGCGCCGAGCAACTTCGCCTTCTCGAATCCCGAAGTGATCCAGGCGACGATCGACAGCAAAGGCGAGAACCTGGTGAAGGGTCTCGAAAACCTGCTGCACGATCTCGAACGCGGCAAAGGTAAGCTCGCGATTTCGATGACCGATTATCAGGCATTCGAGGTCGGGCGCAACGTGGCGATCACGCCGGGCAAGGTGATCTACCAGAACGAGCTGATCCAGCTTCTGCAATACGAGCCGACGACGAAAACCGGTCACCGCCGGCCGGTGCTGATCATGCCGCCCTGGATCAACAAGTTTTACATTCTCGATCTGCGCGAGAAGAACTCGTTCGTCCGCTGGGCGGTGGCGCAGGGCCATACCGTCTTCGTGATCTCCTGGGTCAATCCCGACGAGAAACTCGCCGCCAAGACCTTCGAGGATTACATGCTGGAGGGGCCGCTTGCGGCACTCGACGCGATCGAGAAGGCGACCGGCGAGCGCGAAGTCAATGTGATCGGTTATTGCCTCGGCGGCACGCTGCTCGCGGTCACGCTTGCCTGGATGGCGGCCAAGAAGGACGACCGGGTCAAGAGCGCGACTTTTCTCACGACGCTGACCGATTTCAAGGAGCCCGGCGAACTCGAGGTGTTCATCGACGATGAACAGATCCGCCAGCTCGAGGATCAGATGGCCGAAAAAGGCTATCTCGAGGGCAGCGCCATGGCGAACACGTTCAACA
>JBBDWW010000252.1:0-3732 GCA_040902645.1 Dongiaceae bacterium
GATGGTGCTGGCCTATGCGACGTCTGCGGAAGCGGCCGAAGCGGCCGCGACACAGCTCGAACGCAGCGTGACGGCCGCCGAAGGAAAGTTCGCCGGCCGGCTTTATGCGCCGGATGAGGCGGTCGCCGAAGCGATGCGGTTTTCGAATACGGCTGCGAAACCCGTTGTCATCGCCGACACCCAGGATAATCCCGGCGCCGGGGCGAACGGCGACACCGTCGGCATGCTCGAAGCGTTGGTCGCGGCCGACGCGCAGGATGCCGTCTTCGGATTGCTCTGCGATCCGGCCGCGGCCGATGCGGCGCATCGGATCGGCGCCGGGCACGAGGCCGATTTCGCGCTCGGCGCGCTATCGGGTCTGCGCGGTCATCATCCGTTCGAAGGGCGTTTCTTCATCGAGGCCATCGGCGACGGGCAGATCACGGGGATGGGCCCGTTTTATCGCGGCAGCCATATGCAGCTCGGGCGGATGGCGTGCCTGCGCATCGGCGGCGTTCGCGTGGTCGTGACCAGCCGCAAGCAGCAGGCGGCGGACCAGGCGATGTTCCGCCATGTCGGCGTCGATCCGACCGCGCAGAAGATTCTCGTGCTGAAAAGCTCGGTGCATTTCCGCGCCGATTTCGAATCGATCGCCTCGCATGTGCTGGTCGCGGCGGCGCCGGGCCCGAACGAGGCCGATCATCGCAAACTGAAATATCGGCGATTGCGGCCGGGCGTAAGACTGACGCCGGCCGGGCCGGTTCATAACGCGGCCTAGAGCTTCAGTTCGCACCAGACCGGGGTGTGGTCCGACGGCTTCTCCCAGTCGCGCGGCTTTTTGTCGATGCCGGATGCGACGAGACGGTCGGCCGCCTGTGGCGACAGCATCAGATGGTCGATCCGCAGGCCGTGATCCTTGGCCCAGGCGCCGGCCTGATAATCCCAGAACGTATACGCGACTTCCGAATGCAGTGCGCGGAACGCATCCGTGAAACCGAGATTGGCCAGGCGGCGAAATGCCACGCGCGTGGTCGGCAGGAACAGCGCGTCATTCAGCCATGCTTGCGGGTTGTAAACGTCCTCCGGTTCCGGAATCACGTTGTAGTCGCCGCCCAGCACCAGCGGTTCTTCGAACGCCAGAAGGTTGCGCGCATGCGCTTCGAGCCGCGCCATGAAGGCGAGCTTGTAATCGTATTTCGGACCGGGTGCGGGGTTGCCGTTGGGAAAATAGATACCGGCGACGCGAACGATCTGCCGATTCCCGATCGTGCCTTTCGGTTCGACGATGGCTTCGATATAGCGCGCCGGTTCGTCTTCAGCTTCGCCCGGCAAAGCGCGCCGTTCGACAGTGAAGGGATGGCGCGACAGGATCGCGACGCCGTTATAGGTCTTCTGGCCGACCACGGCGCAGCGGTAGCCCGCGGCCTCGATCTCAAGCGTCGGAAACCCGGTTTCGATGCACTTGATTTCTTGGAGGACGACAACATCCGGTTCCGCCTGCTTCAGCCATCGCAGCAGGTTGGGCAGTCGGATCTTGATCGAATTGACGTTCCAGCTTGCGATACGCACGCGATCTCCGCAGCGAATATTAAGACGCGCACGCCACTGGCGCCGCGAACGATCAGCATAACGGGAGAAGGGTAGTCAGATCGAGAAGGAGGTGCCGCAGCCGCAGGACGACGAGGCGTTCGGATTGTTGACCCGAAAATACGAACCCACGAGGTCCTCGATGAAATCGACTTCGGCGCCGGCGAGCAGGTCGAGCGATACGGTGTCGACCACCAGCTTCACATTGCCCTTGGGGAACACGATATCGTCGTCGGTCACCGCATCGTCGAGGGTGAAGCCGTACTGGAACCCCGAGCAGCCGCCGCCCGACACGCTGAGGCGCAGCATCAACGCATCGCGCCCTTCCAACTGGATCAGGGAGGCTACTCGCTCCGCCGCGCGATCCGTCATCCGGACGGCCCGCTCGGTCGTTTCAGTCAGGGTTTCGGCCATTTCGTCCGATCTCCGCAGCACCCGGCGCGAGCCGCCGCTGGCCCGTCCGCAGACCCAAGATCTAGGCTATGTCGGCCAATTGTCAAACGTTGGTCGCGAAGCCTACAAGGCGACAGCAACATCCATGATCAATTCCACATCTGATACTAGTGTTTTCCGTGGGCCGGGGCCGCAGGCTTTCGCCAGCGATCCGGCGAACGGCCGGGGGCGGCTCTTCCCCGAGCCGGAAAGCCCGATGCGCGGGCCCTATCAGCGCGACCGCGACCGGATCATCCATTCAACCGCCTTCCGCCGCCTCAAGCATAAGACCCAGGTCTTCGTGTTTCACGAGGGCGACCATTACCGGACCCGCCTGACCCACAGTATCGAGGTCGCCCAGATCGCCAGGGCGATCGCCCGGGCCGTGGGGCTGGACGAGGATCTCGCCGAGGCACTGGCGCTGGCACATGACCTCGGACACACCCCCTTCGGCCACGCCGGGGAGGAGGCGCTCGACGAGGCCATGAGTCCCTGGGGTGGCTTCGACCATAACGTCCAGACATTCCGCATCCTGACCGTGCTGGAGCGCCGCTATGCGGCCTTCGACGGGCTTAACCTGACCTGGGAGATGCTGGAGGGGATCGTCAAACATAACGGGCCGCTCATCGGCCCCGGCGCCACCGCCAAGAACCAGGCCCGCAACACGGCCGCCGCCTTCGCCGATTTCTGTGCCCGCCAGGTCGACCTGCGGCTCGAAACCTGGCCCTCGGCCGAGGCTCAAGTCGCTGCACTGGCGGACGATATCGCCTACAACAACCACGACATCGACGACGGCCTCCGGGCCGAGTTGTTCGCCATCGCCGATATGGCCGAGGCACCACTGGCGGGCCCGATCTTCGCCCGGGTCGTTGCGCGCTTTCCGGGGCTCGAGGCCTCGCGCGTGATTCACGAGGCGGTTCGCCACATTATCAACGAAATGGTGACCGACCTTGTGTCCGAAACGAAACGCCGGATCGAGGTCGCACAACCGCAAAGCGCCGAGGCGGTGCGGCTGCTGGGCCGACCGCTGGTGGCTTTTTCCGATGCGATGGAGGGACATAATCGGGCGCTGAAGCGGTTTCTATTTGAGCACATGTATCGGCATGAACGGGTCAACCGGATGACCGAGCAGGCGCGGATCGTGGTGGCGACACTGTTCGCGCTCTATCGCGAGCAGCCGGCCTTGTTGCCTGGCGAATGGCGCAGTTTGGCAGAGGGGCGGGACGAAGCCCGCGCGATGCGCGTCGTCGCGGACTATATCGCCGGCATGACCGACCGCTACGCGTTACAGGAACATGCGCGGCTCACCGGCGAGCCACTACCTGAGTCGATCTGAAACCTGCCGGGCCGCTTGGTGCAGTATAATGTTTCGGGCCCTGTCGATTCGTTTTCGAATGCGAGAAAAATGAGCCAATCCGACGATAACGGCGATCTCGAAGCCCAGATCAAAGAAGCGCTGGCGCGCCGCCGACCGGCACCGCCGCCGCCCGCGGCCCCGCGCATCGTGCTGAACCCGGGGCCGGTTACCGGCCAGCCAACCCAATCTCAACCGCCGCCGCAGCCGCCATCGGGCGCACCGGCCCCGCAGCGTGCCGGCATGGTGCCCGATCCCGAGACACGGCTCAGCCAGCCCGCGCGCCCGTCGGCCCCGCCGCCGCGTGCGCCCGCTGCCGCACCGTCAGCACCGATAGCTGCCCCCGTCGTTGACGATGCCGAGCCAGCGATTCCGCCACC
>JBBDWW010000253.1:0-3727 GCA_040902645.1 Dongiaceae bacterium
CGCGGCGCGCGATCCACCGTGCCGAGGCTCCATTGCGCAGGCCTTGCACAAAGATCGGCCTTAGAATCCGCAATCGGAATTCGCTCTGCGATGGATTGCCGGGTCAAGCCCAGCAATGACGACTGGTATATCGGGTCGTCGATATCAAAGGCGCACGGGTCAGTCCTCTCCGTGCCCCTATTGTCGCGCTGAAACCTCTACGCAGCGACTTCCGGCTTTGCCGTCGTGTAATGCTCCATGAACTGCCGGTTGATTTCGGCATGGAGCGCGACCGCATCCGGCTCGTAATCCGACTTCGGGGCCGGCTCGAGATCGAAATGGCCGTACTCGTCGACGCCGCGCACCAGCATTGCGCTGTCGCGCGGGCCAATGCGGGAAACATGCGTCGGCAGATAACGCACCGAATAGCCGATGCGCCGGCCGCTCGATGTGTTGGGACCCGATCCGTGCACGATGCGCGCATGATGGATCGACATCTCGCCGGCGCCGAGCGGCATCGGCACCGCCTTGGTCGTATCGAGCGCCTCGGCGACGGTCTGGCCGCGCCAGAGCATGTTCTCGCTGGTTCGCACCTCGGCATGCGAGAGCGCGCTCTTATGCGTGTCGGGGATGACCTTCATGCAGCCGGCCTCGACCGGTGCAGGCTCAAGCGCAATCCAGGTCGAGAGGCCCTGCGGCTGGTTCAGCGACCAGTAGGCCGTGTCCTGATGAAACGACACGAAATTCGGCGTGTTGGGTTCCTTCACGAACCACTGGGCGTGATAGAGGAGGATATTCGGCCCGAGCAAATCTTCGACCGCATCCAGAACCTTGGGATGCGTGACCATGTCATGCAGCCATTTGAGAAACAGATGCGACTTGTTGCGACCGGCCGGGGTGAGCGTGCCGCCTTCGCGGATCTCGAATTCGCCGAGCCGGCTGCGGAAGTACCGGGTCTCCTCCGGCGCAAGAACCGGAACCGGATAGACGTAGCCGTGCTCGTGGAATTGCGTAACGGCGGCGGGCGACAGCAGTTTGGGCATCGATTTTCCTCCCGAGGCTCGATTCCGCCGCAACGATAGCCACGCTTTGCCGGTCGGAGCAAGCAACCGGGGCGCGTGGCTGCGTTGCACCTCAATATGGCGATCAAGCCGATGGAATGCCGTCCTTCACGAGGCGTCCCCCGGTGAAGCGTTCGTCGTCCGTTACCTCGCGGAGGGCGAACGCAGGCATGGCGAAACTTGCCATCCGGGCGGGGGTGTCGAACTGCGCCTCCGCGAGAATAAGCCCGGCCAGCTCGTCCTGAAACTCGTCAACGAGCATCTCGACACCGGCTGCGCGTCCGAGCCTGTGGCGCAGTTTCCTGATGCGAATGCCGGGCAGCGAGCACGCGAGAACCGCGAACTCGTCTTCGGACAGATAGATCGACGTGATGAGGCGCGTGCGCGAATCGATATCGGCCTTGCGGCTGAGGCGCAGCATCGGGGCCGCACCGTTTGTCGGCCGCGCCTCCCGCAACCTCAGTCTCGTCCCAGTCACATAGAGATCGGTGATCGCCTCGGATCGCAGGATGCGATCGGCCGGCACGGCGCGGCAGAGCCAGCGGCGCTCGCGCTCGATCGCTATGTATTCCGATTTCGGAAATCCGAGCGCCGGCGCAATCTGCGGATCGATGTCCATCGGTCCTTATCCCATCCTCTGCGGGGGACATTGTCTCGCTCGCATCAGAGCGGCGTTTTCGACAGCTCCGGGACCGGGCTCGTATAGAGCGGCAATTTTTCTTCTCGCGGCGTCCAGGTTCCAGCCGCAACCAGCGCCTCCACATGGCGCGCGATCTCGTCGAGCGTCGCGAACCAGACGTCGCCTTTTTCCTGCATGTAGTCGATGAGTTCGACGATCGCATCGAACCGCGCGAGGCGGCCGCTGACAAACGGGTGCCAGACGCTGACCCAGAGCGCGCCATGCTTCCACGCCGAATCGAACTCGGATCGGAACACTTCCATCGCATAACGCGGCGCGGCGATCGGCATCATGTAACGGAAGTCGCGATTGTGCATGTAATGCGGCCAGTCGTCGAGCGCCATGTCGGTCGGCAGTTCGAACAGGGCCCCGGTCTCGTGTCGAAGGCGATAGGGGATGTCGTCGCCCATCAGCGAGGAATCCCAGACGAAGCCTTCGGCGATCAGATAGGCGAGCGACTGTCTGGAAAATGCGAAGCTCGGTGCGCGCCAGCCGCGCGGGTTCACGCCGAGATGGCGCTTGAAGGAGGCGATGGCGCGCTGTAGCCAGTACAGCTCGTCCTCGGCCGACAATTCGTTCGGCCGCTCATGGATATAACCGTGCAACGCGATGTCGTTGCCGCCCGACAGCAACGCGTCGATGGCGGCAGGATATTTCTCGATGCACCAGCCCGGCACGAAGAAGGTCTGCCGCATGCCGCGCTCTTTCAGCAGCCTGACCATCCGCGGGATGGCGATCAGCGGGCCGTAGCGCGTCTGCGACTGCGAGGCGACGAGATTGTCGGCGTTCGGCTGGTTGTAGTAGTTGAGGCCACTATCGGCATCCATGTCCCAGGTGATCGCGATCGCACAGCGTGCACCGTTCGGCCAGGGAATCGGATTCTCGAGCATGGTGGACGTGTCCCGATATTGCGCGTTGTTTGAGGGGATGACGGGCAGCCGCAATCTAACATAGAGCCGATACCCCGCCATATTATCGAAGAAGCTCGACCCATCATATTGTCATGCCCGGACTTGATCCGGGCATCCATAGAAGTCGCCGATTCGGTCTCGGATCCGGAGATCGCGTCAGCGTCCGCGATGGATCGCCGGGTCAAGCCCGGCGATGACAAATTGAAATTTGTGAGGCAGCGTAGGTGCATTGGGCGAAGGGACCGGGAGGAACGGATGGCATTGCAGTTCGAACGCAGCGAGCATGAAGGGCGGATTGCCGCCGCGCGGAAGAAGCTCCGGGAGCGGGGGCTCGATGCGCTGCTCGTGTTCGCGCAGGAGAGCCATTATTACCTGACCGGGTTCGATACCAACGGCTATGTCTTCTTCCAGTGCGCGGTGCTGACCGCGGACCAGCGGCCGATCGTGCTGCTCACACGCAAGCCCGACCTCGCGCAGGCGCGGATCACCTCGATCATGGAGGATATCCGCATCTGGTACGACACCGAGGAGGCGAATCCGGCCGAGGATCTCAAATCACTGCTCGCCGAAATGAGGCTCGCCGGCGCGCGTGTCGGCATCGAGATGGCGACTTACGGGCTCACCGCCGCGAATTATGCGCGGATCGATCGCGCGCTATCGGGCTGGTGCCGGCTCGAAGACGGATCGGACGTGGTACGGGGCTTACGCCTCGTCAAATCGCCGGCCGAGGTCGCTTATACGCGCAAGGCGGCGGAGCTGGCCGACAACGCGCTCGTCGCGATGATCGAAACGGCGGGTCCCGGCGTGTTCGAAGGCGATGTGCAGGCGGCGGGGCAGACGGCGATCTGGCGCGGCGGCGGCGATGTCGCGGCCTCGGGGCCCGTGCTGGGCTCGGGCGAACGCGCGCTGCTGATCCGCAATTCGACCGGCCCGCGGAAACTCGATCCGGTCGACCAGCTCACGATGGAGTTCGCCGGTGTCTATCGGCGCTATCACGCCTGCATCATGCGCACGATTGCGATCGGCAGCCATGACGACTATCAGCGCCGTATGTTCGAGGCGACCAGGGATGCGCTCGCGGCGATGACCGAGGCGGC
>JBBDWW010000254.1:0-3719 GCA_040902645.1 Dongiaceae bacterium
GGTGCGCGCTGCATCGTGTTGGCCCAGCCGGTGACCGCGACGTAATGCGCGGCGACATAATACCTCCAGCGCGGCGTGCCAGGATGGCGCAGATAGGGCATCAGCGTCACCGTCATCGGCAACAGCCGCGCGTTGGTGAGCGCAACCGCGATGGCGATAGCAATCCACGAGGCGCCGACAGCATAGAGCTCGACCAATGCGATCTGGCCGGGCAGCGCCCAGCCGGTCGCCGTCGAGGCGAGACTCGGGCCGAGCCCCAGCCCGCTTTCCCGCGCGAGCACGCCGAAGCCGAGAAAGCTCGTGGCCAGCACGATCGCAGGGATACCGGCGGCGAGCCGCATCCCCTCGACGTACGCGGCCCGCGGCGCCATATCCTGCATTGTCGCGGTCTCGTCGATCGTCATATGGATGGGATTCCGGGGCACGGGGGGCTGCATAAAATCGCACCCGACCATAAGCCAGGAGACGGCAAATGCGCCATATCGAGACCCTGCTTGTCGCCGTCTGCGCGTTCGCGGTCATGCTCGCTGTCGGAACCGGCATGGGTTGGGCGATACCGGACGAGCAGATCCCCGGCACGCGCATCGAGATCCGGCCGGCCGATCTGCCGCCGCCCTTTGCGACCGAAAGCAGCGGCAACCGCTCCGACGACGTCGATCGCCCCGATCCGCTGCCATTCCGGCTGCCGGAGGGTTTCACGGTCAATCTCTTTGCCGACGATCTCGACAACCCGCGCTGGATGGTCGTCGCATCGAACGGCGACGTGCTGCTCTCCGAACCGCGCGCCAGCCAGGTCACGCTGCTGCGCGATGCCGACGGCGACGGCATCGCGGAAGAACGCCATGAATTCGCCGACGGGTTCGACGGACCGCACGGGCTCGCAATCGAAGGCGATCATCTTTACATCGCCGATGTCGAGGCGGTCTGGCGCATCCCCTATCGGCCGGGCGACGTCGAAGCATCCGCCGATCCCGAGCAGGTGACCGCAGACGGCGCGCTTGGCAACCCGGGCAGCCATTGGTCGCGCAACATCGCATTTGCACCCGATGGCAGCCGGTTTTTTGTGACGGTCGGATCGACCAAGAATCTCGTCGTCGAAGGCTCGCCGTTTGCGACGGTGCAGAGTTTCGCCGCCGACGGCAGCGACCAGCGCGATTTCGCGACCGGCCTGCGCAATCCCGTCGGCATCGCCTTGCATCCGGATACCGGCGATCTCTACGTGACGGTGAACGAACGCGACGGGCTGGGCGACGACCTCGTGCCCGATTTCTTCACGCGCATCGAACGCGGCGATTTCTTCGGCTGGCCCTATGCCTATATCGGCGACAACCCGCAACCGGGCCTCGAGGGCCCGCTCGGGCTCATCAAGTCAACGAAAGTGCCGGACGTGTTGTTCCGCGCGCATTCGGCAGCACTCGGTCTCGTGTTCTACGAGGGCGAACAATTCCCCGACGAGTATATCGGCGATGCGTTCGTCGCGTTGCGCGGTTCGTGGAATCGCAGCGAGCCGACCGGCTATATGGTGGTTCGAGTGCCCTTCGAAGACGGCCGCCCCGCAGGCTTCTATGAAAGCTTCCTCACTGGCTTCTGGATCGCCGACACCAACCCGGCCGAAGTGTTCGGGCGGCCGGTCGGGCTCGCCGTTGCCGCCGATGGCAGCCTTCTGATTGCCGACGATACCGGCGATGCCGTCTGGCGGGTCAGCTATACCGGCGATTAGACGACAGAAAACCGGCCCGGTTGCTGGCGCCGATCCGGGGCGGCAGAGTAGCGCCATGGCCGATAGTCCCGATCCCGCCCGGTCCCGCGAAAACTTCCTGCGCAAAACGCCCGATGGCGACATGCAGGAGCGCCTGGTCTGCGCCGATTGCGGCTTCATCAACTACGAGAACCCGAAGATCGTCGTCGGGTCGGTCGTGCGCTGGGAAGACCGGATCCTGATGTGCCGGCGCGCGATCGATCCGCGCACCGGCTTCTGGACCTTGCCCGCCGGCTATCTCGAATTGCGCGAGACGGCGATGGACGGCGCAAAACGCGAAGCCTGGGAAGAGGCCCGCGCGCGCATCGACATCACCGGCATTCTGGCGGTGTACACGATCCGCCGGCTCTCGCAGGTGCAGGTGATCTTCCGCGCACGGCTTGTAACGCCGGAGATTTCAGCCGGGCCCGAGAGCCGCGAGGTCGCCTTGTTCCGCTGGGAGGAAATCCCGTGGGACGAGATCGCTTTTCCGTCGGTGCGCTGGGCGTTGCAGCATGATCGCGAAGCCGGTTCCGATTCGCAGCCAGCGACGCGCACCAACCCGCCCGGCGAAGAGGGCGATCATCCACCGGAAGGCGCGTCAGCCCTGTAAGAGTGTCGTGCGGATTGGAATTCATTCAACCTCATCCTGAGCCCGTCGAAGGATGAGGCCGAAAGACCCTGCGGTCCTCATGGTTCGACATGCTCACCATGAGGACCCTTGTGCAACGAACGTCCGCGCGATCAGAACTGGATCAGCGCATTACCGAAGGCGACGAGAACGGCCGCTGCGATTCGGCGCGGTCCGAACGGTTCCTTGAGAATGAGCGCGCCGATCGCGGCACCGAACACGACGCTGGTTTCGCGCAGGGCCGTCACCTGCGCCATCGGTGCGAGGCTCATCGCCCAGATCGCGATCGCATAGCCGCCACCCGCGATCACCGCGCCGAACAGCCCGCGCCAGCCGTCATGCGCCACATGGGCAATGAAACTATGCCGCTTCACATGCAGGCAGTAGGCAACCAGGGGCAGCGATTCGAGGAAGAAATCCCAGGCGATATAGGCCGCGGGATCGCCCGACGCGCGCACGCCCATGCCGTCGGCGAGCACATAGCTCACGATGAAGAGGCCGGTTATCACCGCGAACATCACCGAGCGCCCTTCGGCACCGCGCATATTGCCGCGTTCAATCGCGAGCACGAGGATGCCGATGGTGACGAGGCCGAGCCCGATCGCGCCCATCAGATCCGGCACTTCGCCGGCGAGCGGAATGGCGATGATCGCGACCAGAGGCGGCGCAATGCCGCGCGCGATCGGATAGACGCGGCTCATCGCGCCGTCGCGATAAGCGAACAGCAGGAAAATGTAATAGCCGACATGGGTGAGGATCGAGACGCCGATCCAGGGCCAGGCCGCCGGATCGGGCAGGCCGACGAAGGGAATCGCCAGCATGGCGAGGAAGCCGGCGCCGCCGATGACCAGAGTGAGATCGACCACGCGGTCGCGCCCGCTCTTGATCAAGGCGTTCCATGTCGCGTGCATGACGGCCGCGGCAAGAACCAGAAGCAGGACGCCGATTGACATGCTGTCGACCAGATGGAGGCGGCGTCACGCGCGGCGCGCGGACGGTCGCAAGAAGTCAGGCGTTCGCGGCGGCCGGGGTGTAATCGGCGAGACGGCGCGATACGTCGTTGCGGGCACTCTGCGCGACCGCGAGCACCAGGCGGCGACGCAGCCAGGGTTCGCCGACATAGTCGAGCTTGTGACGGTCCGCATCGTAGAGAATGGTTTCATAGCCGCGCGCCGCGAGCCATTCGGCGACATGCATTGGTGCGCTGCCAAACTCGGTCAGCGCGGCATCGAGCGCGATGAGGATGGCCGGCGGGTTCGCGACGGCAAGACAATCCATCGCGCCTTCGAGCGCGAGCATTTCGCAGCCGGCGATGTCGAGGCGCATCAGCGCGTAGCGCCGCGCATCGAC
>JBBDWW010000255.1:0-3712 GCA_040902645.1 Dongiaceae bacterium
CAGGAACAGAAATGGTTTGCCTCCGCTTCGAGGGCGACGATTCCGACATCGACATCGCGACCCGGCGACCCGAGTTCAGTTGCTGGAAATGGGTCGCGATGACGCAGCTTCCCGCCGTCATCGTGCCGTTCAAACAGCAGCTCTACCGTGACATCGTGGCCGAGTTCGCCTACCTTGCCCCGGATTCCGGCCCCACAATCTGAGCAGCGCGATCTGAAGAGTGGAAACGGCGATGGAAACGACCGACGCGAACCAGCTTATCCAGAACGCGATGCGTCATCACAAGGAAGGGCGCCTCGACGACGCGGAAGCGATTTATCGCGACCTGCTCGTCACGCTGCCGCGCAGCGCGCTCATTCACAGCATGATGGGCGTGCTCGAAGGCCAGCGAAAGAATTATCGCGAAGCGATCCGCTGGCTTCAGGGGGCGATCCAGATCAACGAAAACATCCCCGATTTCTACGACAATCTCGGCGCCGCCATGGTTTCGGCTGGCAAGATCGCCGACGCGCGCAAGCAGTTCCATCGCGCGCTCGCTTTGCAGCCTTCGCGCGATACTGCGCGCACCCAGCTTGCCCGCACACTGATGCCGGGCGGCCCGTATACCGATCTGATCGAGCGGCTGCTGCGCTGGCGCACGCCCAAGGTCTATCTCGAGATCGGCATCCGACAGGGCCGCACGCTCAAACTGGCGAAACCGCCCACGCTGGCGATCGGCATCGAGCAGAAGCCGGACATCCGCCACCGCTTCGAAGCGCCGACGCGGATCTATGAGACCACGCCGCTCGCGTTTCTGGCATCCGATCGTCTCGAAAAGCTCGCCGGCCGTAAGCGGTTCGACATCGCGATGATCCGTTCACCGCGCGGCTTCGAAGAGGCCTATGACGTGTTCGCGGCGCTGGAAGCGATCGCGGGCAAGGATTCGATCGTGATGTTGCACGGCACCTTGCCGCCCGATCCGGTCGCCGGCGCGCGCGAGCGCAGTTCCAATTTCTGGGTCGGCGATCTCTGGAAGCTGGTGCCCTGCCTACTCGAAACCCGACCGGAACTTGGCATTTTTACCGTGCCGGTGTTCCCGGTCGGTCTTACTTTCGTGACCGGCCTCAAGAAGCGCAACACGCGGCTCGTCAAGAATCGCGACGCCAATATCGCCGCCTTCGCCGACTGGGAGGTGCCCGAGCCGGACGAATGGAAATCCGCGTTCAACCTCGGTTCGGAAAACTGGGCAGCGATCCGCCAGCGACTCGGCCGCGCGCTCGGCTGACGCGCTATCGCCCCTAACGCGCCGGCGTCCCCATCAGGGCATCGGGCCGCGCAAATCCCGGCAGGGCTTCGATCCGCCTGAGCCAGCCGCCGATCGCCGGCCAGCGGGCCGGATCCAGGCCGGCTTCGTCGAGCCAGAACGCATAGGCGCAGTTGGCGATATCCGCGATCGTCGGACGGTTGCCGACCAGCCAGCCATGTTCGGCGAGCCAGGCATCGAGCTGACCGAGCGCGCGCTCGGCGCGGCCGGTGGTGAAAGTGAGGATCGCCGGATCGGTCGCGGGAAACCAGCGCCGCAGATAACGCAGCAAAGCCGGCCCGCCCGTCATGCGCTGATTGTCCCAGGCGAGCCATTCCTGGATCTGCCAGCGCTCGTCGTCGTCGCGATGGCCGAATTTGCCGAGCGTCTCGGCTAGATAAGCGAGGATCACGCCCGACTGCACGATCCGGCGCGCGCCATGTTCGAGCACCGGCACTTCCTGGAAACGATTGATGGCGCGGAACGCATCGGTCCGCGACTCGCCTTCCTGCAGCGCAACCGGCCGGAACTCGAACGGAGCGCGCGAGAGGGCCAGCATCAACGCAGGTTTGTAGGCATTGCCCGAGGTCGCGCTGCCATAAAGGCGGAAACCGCCGCCTGCCGCCATGAGCGATCAGGCCCCGGCGCGAACGAGCCGCTGCTGGCGCGACTTGAGAATGCGCCAGGTAAGCGACGAGGCAAAGCGGTTGATCCGCCCGTGCGGCGGGAAGCCGGCCGCCTTCAGCAGCATCGCCATGCCGCGCTCGACGTGGCGCGGCTGGTAAACGCCATAGGCGCGGCGCGCATAGGCGCGATTGTACCGCCGCCGGTCATAAGGTTCGCCATCGCCGTTGGCGGCGTAATAGGCATAAGCGAGCTCGTCGTCTTCCGTTTCGCCGGCGCGCGCGATCGCCACCATCGCGCGGCGAACACGGCTGATCTTCTCGCGCTCGAGATAACGCCGCATATGCGAATAGAACAGCTTGTAATGGCGCAGTTCGTCGGCGGCGATATTACGGCAGATTTCTTTCAGGACCGGCTCGTCGGTCGATTCCATGAGCGCGGTGTAATAGGAACTGGTTCCGGTTTCGACGACGCAGCGCGCAACCAGTTCACCGGTGCGCGAGCCGCGAACCGACTCGTCGAGATCGGTGCGGATCTTGAATCCATCTTTGAAACGCTCGAAGGATTCCGCGAAGCGGAAGGTCGGATCGGCGAGTTCCGCCCAGCGGCCGAGCGCCCGCCCGTGCTGCACTTCTTCCTCGGCCCACACACGGGCCTCGGCCTGAAATTTGGGATCGTCGTGGAAGACGTTGCAGAGATACGCGGCGTAATCGCTGCCATTATATTCGACAATGGCGGCGGCTTTCATGAGCCGCAGAATTTCGGGGTCGACCTTCGAGGGGTCGAACCGCGACCAAGGAATATCGTCCAGTGTCCAGTGCTTCACGATGCTCATAACGCCCCCAGTCTGCATCGATGAAGGTCCATCATGCCCCCTATTGTGGGCATGCTGGCGTCACGGTTCAAGGCCGTCGCGCAACGCCTAAATCCTTGCTTCCTATAGGGTACTGCTCGGAGCCGCGCGGCGCCTTGACCGGTTCAGTACGGGCTGCCGTCGGCCAATGCCGCCAGTTTCGCCTCGCCGATCTCGATCGACCGCTCGGCCTTACCCCGTTCGAGATCGCTCTTGGCCTCGGCCAGATCGTCTCTGCCCTCCGCGATCTGGCGCTCGGCATCGGCGCGGTCGAGCGCCTCGACCGGCATCGCCTCTTCGGCCAGAACCGTGCAGCGTTCGGACGTAACTTCAGCCACGCCGCCGGAAACGAAAATGCGATCGGTCGGTTTGCCGCCGTCGAACACCACCAGGATGCCCGGCCGCACCTGCGAGATGAGCGGCGCATGCGACGGCAGCACACCGAAATCGCCTTCGGTGCCCGGCACCACCACCATCTCGACCTCGCGCGAGAGCAGCAGCCGCTCCGGCGAGACCAGTTCGAAGGAAAGAGTGTCGGCCATTCTTTACGTGCTTTCGCGCTGTGTCATTTTCCGGGCTGTCGCCGACAGCCCGGACATTGATCTGTCTTAAGCCGCTTCGGCCGCCATCTTGCGCGCCTTGTCGACCGCTTCCTCGATCGTGCCCACCATGTAGAACGAGGCCTCCGGCAGATCGTCATATTCGCCGGCGACGATGCCCTTGAAGCCCTTGATCGTGTCTTCGAGGTTCACGAACACGCCCGGCGAGCCGGTGAACACTTCGGCGACGTGGAAGGGTTGCGAGAGGAAGCGCTGGATCTTGCGCGCGCGGGCGACGGTCAGCTTGTCTTCTTCCGAAAGTTCGTCCATGCCGAGAATGGCGATGATGTCCTGCAGCGATTTGTAGGTCTGCAACACTTCCTGCACGCGGCGTGCAGCTTCGTAATGGTCGCT
>JBBDWW010000256.1:0-3694 GCA_040902645.1 Dongiaceae bacterium
GAAGCCTTTGAAGAGACCAACGACCCGCTGGAGCCGATGAACCGCTATTTCTTCGAGGTCAATTACGCCCTCGACGAGCTGGTACTGAAGCCCTTTGCGGGCTGGTATTACATCGGCCTGCCCGATTTCGCGCGCGACGGCATCCGCAACGCGCTGGACAACCTCAAGAGCCCCGTCATTTTCCTGAACGACCTGCTGCAGGGCGAGCCCGGCCGGGCCGGCGTGACCCTGGGGCGGTTCGTCATCAACTCCACGCTGGGTATCGCCGGCCTGATCGACGTGGCCGAGGACATGGGCCTGCCCTACCACGAAGAGGATTTCGGCCAGACTCTGGCGGTCTGGGGTAGCGGCGAAGGGCCCTATCTGGTGCTGCCGTTCATCGGCCCCTCGAACATGCGGGACGCCACCGGCCACGCGGTGGACACCGTTTCCGATCCGTTCTTCTGGATTGCACGGCATTACGAGGTAGAATATTTGCTCTACATCCGGGCCGGTTTGGACGTGGTCGACGCCCGTTCCCGCAACCTTCAGACCCTCGATGAGATCCGTCGCAACGCCATTGACTACTATGCGACGATTCGCAGCCTATATCGTCAGGATCGGTCAGCGCTGATCGACAACCAGGACGACGACGAGGACAACGAAGAATAATGGCTATTTTTGACCGAATTTCCGCGGGTTACGGGCGCCCGAACGGGTCGGGCCTGCTCCGCCGCAGCTTCCTTAGGGCGCTCGGCCTCGTGGTGGCCCTGCCCCTCCTCGCCAATGCCGCCGCGGCCGACGAAGAAGCCGAAACCTTTATCCGCAGTCTCGGCGACACCGCCGTCAACCAGCTGACCGCTCCGGATCTGTCGAATGCCGAACGGAACGAGCGATTCCGCGAGTTGTTGCTGTCGCATTTCGACGTGCCCCAGATTGGCCAGTACGTGCTCGGCCGGTACTGGCGCAGCGCGACGCCGGAAGAGCAGAGCGAGTATCTCGGACTGTTCGAAGATTACCTGGTCGCCAGCTATGCACGGCGGTTTGCCGAGTATACCGGTCAGGAGTTCGAGGTGATCTCCTCGCGCAGCAGCGACGGGCTCGAAACCGTGCGCAGCCACATCGTCACCGGCAACGGCGAAGCGGCAAAGCTGGACTGGATTCTCGAACGGCAGGGTAGCGGCCTGCGCATTCTCGACCTCAAGGTCGAGGGGCTCAGCATGAGCGAAACGCATCGCTCGGAGTTCGCGTCGGTGATCCAGAACAATGGCGGCAAGGTGGCCGCCCTGCTCGACGCGCTGCGCAAGAAAGCCGCCGGCGCCTAACGCCAAGTTTCGTCGTTCACAAAAATGCGCCCCGGGTCGGAATGGCACCGCGCGTTTCGAGCGGGCGGCGCCCGTTGCGGCACCGCGATGTGGCGTTTCAGCTTCGCGTCAGCGGTTTGAACTTGATCCGGTGCGGCTGGTCGGCCTCGGCGCCCAGGCGCCGGTGCCGGTCTTCCTCATAGGCCTGATAGTTTCCTTCGAACCAGACGGCGCGGCTGTCGCCCTCGAAGGCGAGGATGTGGGTCGCGATGCGGTCGAGGAACCAGCGATCGTGGCTGATCACCAGGACGCAGCCGGCAAAAATCAGCAACGCGTCCTCGAGCGAGCGCAGCGTATCGACGTCGAGATCGTTGGTCGGTTCGTCGAGCAGCAGCACATTCGCGCCCGCTTTCAGCATCTTCGCGAGATGCACCCGGTTGCGCTCGCCACCCGATAGCTGACCGACCTTTTTCTGCTGGTCGGCGCCCTTAAAGTTGAAGGCCGCGACATAGGTGCGGCTCGGCGTCTTGCGCCCGCCGAGCTCGATCTCGTCGCGGCCTTCGGAAATCTCCTCCCAGACCGTCGCCTTCGCGTTCAACGTGTCGCGCGACTGGTCGACATAGCCGAGCGTGACCGTCGGCCCGACCCGCAACTGGCCGCCATCGGCTTCTTCCTGGCCGGTGATCATGCGAAAGAGCGTGGTCTTGCCGGCGCCGTTCGGCCCGATCACGCCGACAATGCCGCCCGGCGGCAGCAGGAAGCTCAACTCGTCGATCAGCAGCCGGTTGCCGAAGCCCTTGCGCAGATCCGTTGCCTCGATGACGAGATCGCCGAGGCGCGGGCCCGGCGGAATCGAAATGCGGCCGGCCTCAATCTCCTGATTCTTGTTCGCGGCCACGAGCTGTTCATAGGCGTTGATACGCGCCTTGCTCTTGGCCTGACGCGCGCGCGGGCTCTGCCGGACCCATTCGAGCTCATGTTCCAGCGTCCGCCGGCGCGCGGTTTCCTGTTTCTCTTCCTGGGCGAGCCGCTTTTCCTTCTGCTCCAGCCAGGACGAATAGTTGCCTTCCCACGGAATGCCGTGGCCGCGATCGAGTTCGAGAATCCAGCCGGCGACATTGTCGAGGAAGTAGCGGTCGTGGGTCACCGCGACCACGGTGCCGGGATAGTCCGCGAGAAACCGCTCGAGCCAGGCGACCGATTCGGCATCGAGATGGTTGGTCGGCTCGTCCAGCAGCAGCATGTCGGGTTTCTGCAGCAGCAGCCGGCACAGCGCGACACGGCGGCGCTCGCCGCCTGAGAGCGTCGCGACCTCCGCGTCGCCCGGCGGGCAACGCAGCGCATCCATCGCGATTTCGACGGTGCGATCGAGTTCCCAGGCGTTGGCGGCGTCGATCTTTTCCTGCAGCTCGGCCTGTTCGGCGAGCAGCGCATCCATTTCTTCCGGCGAGACTTCCTCGGCGAAGCGCGCATTGACCGCCTCGAAGCGGTCGAGCAGCGCCTTGATCGGCGCCAACCCCTCCATCACGTTCTCGACCACGGTCTTGGTGGGATCCAGCACCGGCTCCTGCGCCAGATAGCCGACGCTGACGCCGTCGGCGGCCCAGGCCTCGCCGTTGAAATCGGTTTCGATGCCGGCCATGATCTTGAGCAGGGTCGATTTGCCCGAGCCGTTGAGGCCGAGCACGCCGATCTTCGCGCCGGGGAAGAAGGACAGCCAGATATCCTCGAGCACCTTGCGGCCGCCCGGGTAGACCTTGGTGAGGCCCTTCATCACGTAGATATACTGATAGCTAGCCATGGGAAGCGTCGTGCCTTCGCGTCGGGAATACCCGGCGCCAGGATCGGGCCGGTCTCGGGCGGCGGTTGTAGCCGCGCCGCGCGGTGCCGGCAACCGCATGCCGGCGCAACGAAAAATCAGGAAGGAAGCTGCGGAGCGCTATCGCGAATCTAGCCCGACGCCGACGCGGCGGGGGTGGCCGGGCTTGCCGGCAGGCGGGCGGCCACGCGTTCCGCGGCTTCGCGTGCGAGCGGTTTCAGGCCCGCGCCGCCCGTTGCGAGATGCGCCGCGAGCGCGCGGCGCATGCGCGGATCCCAGAATTTGAGGATATGATCTTCGACCCCGGCGACCGCCTGATCATGCGCTTGGGCTGCGAAGAAATCCGCCATCTGGTTCGCCATGCGGACAAGCGTTTCAGCCTTCATCGATCGATACTCAACCGTTCGCCGTGGGCATATATATTGAAACCGCCGCCGCGCGCGAACGCGACCAGAGCGAGGCCGCAGCCTTCGGCCAGCTCGATCGCCAGCGAGGTCGGCGCCGATATGGCCACCAGCAGCGGGAAACCGACCGTCGCCGCCTTCTGCACCATTTCCATGCTGCAGCGGCTGGTGACGATGGCAAATCCATC
>JBBDWW010000257.1:0-3679 GCA_040902645.1 Dongiaceae bacterium
ATGCGGACCTTAGGGGCGAGGGTAACCGCGGCGCGGGCCAGGTGTTGTTATCGGGTACCCAGCTTCATAATCGCGTCGTTGCGAGCGGCAACGGCGCAAAATATTCGCGAGGCGATCATGAAAATCCACGACGTAATGACACGCGACGTGCGTACGGCCAACCCGGACCAGACGATCCGCAGCGCGGCGCAGACCATGAAGGAGATCGACGCCGGCGCCATTCCGGTCGGAGAAGACGACCGGCTCGTCGGGATGATCACGGATCGCGATATCGCGGTCCGGGCGGTTGCCGACGGGCTCGGGCCGGATTCGAAGATCCGCGACGTCATGACGCCGGACATCAAATACTGCTTCGAGGATGACGATCTCGCGAAGGTGGCCGGCAACATGGCGACGCTGAAGGTGCGCCGCATGCCGGTCGTCAACCGCCAGAAGCGGCTGGTCGGTGTGATCTCGCTGGGCGACTTTGCCGACGACGAGCCGGCGCAGGAAGTTCTGATCGGCGTCAGCCGTCCGGGGCAGCCCAACTCGCAGTAATCGATTCGCGCCAGCCGGCCGGCGGCGCGCTGCGCCGCGTACCCAAACGGCGTCGAACCGGCGGGTGACCGGCCTGCGGCGCTCTTCATGTTGCGCGACATTCGAGCCTATTCTCTCGTCCACCTGCCGGTTGCCGCAGCCCCCGTCCACCTGCCGGTTGCCGCAGCCCCCATGCGCGCCCGAGCAAGCGAGAGGAACGACGATGCGTCTTGAACCGATCCATGCAGGCTCCCTGTCGGGTTGCACCAAGGGCATGCCCGGTGCCATGGCCGAGCTTCCGCTTGCCGCCATCGCGAGCCGGCACTGGAACATCCTCAAGGAAGATCTGCCCTTGCCGGTCGCGGTCCTGAAGGAGACGGCGCTCAGCAACAACCGGCGCTGGATGCGGCAGTTTCTCGACCGCAGCGGCGCGAAGATCGCGCCGCACGGCAAAACGACCATGAGCCCGCAATTGTTTCAGATGCAGCTCGATGACGGGGCCTGGGCGATCACGGCTGCGACCGCGCATCAGATTGCCGTGTACCGGCGCTTCGGCGTTTCACGAATCTTTCTCGCGAACCAGTTGGTCGGTCGTGCCAACATCGCCTTTGTCCTCGCGGAATTGAAGCGGGATCCGGAATTCGATTTCTATTGCCTGGTCGACAGCATCGATGGCGTGGATCAGCTCGCGCACA
Organism: Dongiaceae bacterium; assembly: GCA_040902645.1. GTDB lineage: Bacteria > Pseudomonadota > Alphaproteobacteria > Dongiales > Dongiaceae > JAWXBK01. The sequence continues at coordinate 1,212 of JBBDWW010000257.1, forward strand.
TGGCCGGCGAGATTAGCGCGGGGCGGCCGCTGCAGTTGCTGGTCGAGCTCGGCGTCGAAGGCTATCGCACCGGCGCGCGGACAGCCGACGAGGCGATGGCGATCGCGCGTCGCGTGAAGGCATATGAGCCTTTGCTCGCGCTGCGCGGAATCGAAGCCTATGAGGGCGTGCTGCACGGGGTCGACGATGCGGCGACCGACGCGATGGTGGAGGCGCTGCTGGATGGCGTTGTTCGACTGGCGCGACGCTGCAAGGACGAGGCGCTGTTCGCCGCAGGGCCAATCATTCTTTCGGCCGGCGGCAGCGGTCATTTCGACGTTGTGGCGCGGGCGCTTCGCGCACACGATCTCGGGCCCGATGCGTTCGTTCTGTTGCGCAGCGGCTGTTACATCACGCATGACGCAGCACCCTTGCAGCGCAATTTCGAGCGCATCAAGGAACGATCACCGGAGATGGCGGATATCGCGCCGGCGCCATCCCCGGCGCTGGAAGTGTGGGGCTATGTGCAATCGCGCCCGGAACGGAACCTCGCGCTCGTCACCATCGGCAAGCGGGACATTTCGTGCGACGTAGAGATGCCGACGCCGATCCTCTGGTTCCGGCCCGGCGCACAGGACCGGCCGCAAAAACTTGGTGCCGACTATAAAATCACCAAGCTCAACGATCAGCACGCCTATCTCGTCCTGCCGACAGAGAGCCCGCTCAAGGTCGGCGACATGGTGGCCTGCGGCGTGTCGCATCCCTGCACGACATTCGATAAATGGAACGTCCTGTGCATCGTCGACGATGAGTATAACGTGACGGGGGCCGTGCGGACCTATTTCTGATTGGACGGCGCGTCAAAATCGAGAGTGCAACAGAATGTTTCCGCCGCAACGCATCGTCTGCCTGACCGAAGAAACCGTCGAGACGCTCTATCTGCTCGGCGAGCAGGATCGCATCGTCGGCATCTCCGGCTATTGCGTCCGCCCGCCTGAGGCGCGGCGCGAGAAGCCGCGAGTCTCCGCCTTCATCTCGGCCGATATTCCCAAGATTCTGAAGCTGAAACCCGACCTGGTGCTGGCATTTTCCGATCTGCAGGCGGATATCGTGGCCGAGCTCTTGCGGGCCGGCGTCAACGTTCACGCTTTCAACCAGCGCAGCGTTGCCGAGATCCTCGACATGATTCGGCTGCTGGGCGCGCTGGTCAGTGCCGCCGATCGGGCGGAGCAACTGGTCGCGACGCTTTCGGCGGGGCTCGATCGCGCACGCGCACAGGCCGCATTACTGAAACGCCGGCCGAAGGTTTACTTCGAGGAATGGGACGATCCGATGATTTCCGGCATCGCCTGGGTCTCGGAGCTGGTCGAGATCGCCGGCGGCGTTGACATCTTCGCCGATCGCTCCGCACAGAAATCGGCCAAGGATCGCGTCGTCACGGCAGCTGACGTGATCGCGCGCGCGCCCGACATCATTATCGGATCCTGGTGCGGCAAGAAGTTCCGGCCGGAGAAGGTGGTCGCACGCTCCGGCTTCGATGCCATTCCCGCTGTGCGGCAGAACGCGCTGCACGAGGTCAAATCGACGCTGATTCTGCAGCCCGGTCCGGCCGCGCTCACCGACGGCCTGGCGCGGTTGCAGGTGATCGTGAGCGGCTGGGCGAACGCGCGCTGAACGGCGCGGCGTCGGCCGGGGATCCGCTTAGTCGAGCCTTGCGTGCCCCCCATAGCGCAGACGGAGCTGGTCCACGACGATCGCCAGGATTAGCACAACGCCGACCACGATCTGCTGCACATAGCTCTCGACCTGGATCAGGTTCATGCCGTTGGTGAGCAGCGAGATGAAAAAGGCGCCGAGCAGCACGTTGCCGACGCGGCCGATACCGCCGAACAGCGACACGCCGCCGATCACGCAGGCTGCGACCGATTGCAGCACGAGATCCTGCCCGATCGTCGCCTCGCCCGATGCCGTGCGCGCCGTCAGCAGCAATCCCGCGATCGCCGCCAGCACGCCGCTGCCGATATAGGCATAGAGCAGGTAACGGGTGGTCTTGATGCCGGAGAGGCGGGCCGCGCGGCGGTTGCTGCCGAGCGCGTAGAAATAGCGCCCGGCCGGCGTCCAGTTGAGGACGAAATAGACAATGACGAACAAGGCCGCGGTGAAATAGACCGGGGCCGGAATCGAGAACAGCCGTCCGTAACCAAAAATCAGGGAATAAGTTTCCGGCACGCCGAAGATCGGACTGCCCGAGCTCAAGGTGAGCGCGGCGCCAAAGGCAATCGACAACATGCCGAGCGTCATCATGAAGGGCGGTACGCGCAGCAGGGCGACGCCGATGCCGTTGATGACCCCGACCCCGACGCCGACCGCGAGCCCGGCGCCGATGCCGGCCGCCATCGCAAGCCCGACCGCGTCGGGGCTCGCCCCCAGGACCTCGGCCATGACGATGGCAGAGCCGACGCTGACCAGCGCGATGATCGATCCGACCG
>JBBDWW010000258.1:0-3669 GCA_040902645.1 Dongiaceae bacterium
CGACCAGCATTTCCGCCCGGGCGAGGCGCGCGTACATGGTCCAGGCGACCAGGAACACGGCGATGTAGATGTTCTGGATTCCCGGCCCGAGGATGGAAATGATGACGATGATCAGCACCAGGAAGGGGAAGGCGACGGCGATATCGAGAAGGCGCATCAGCACGGTATCGAAATACCCGCCGAGATAGCCGGCGAGCGCGCCAAGCATCAGGCCATAGGTCATCGGCACGTAGGTGGTGATGAAACCGATCTGCAGGTCGATGCGGATGCCATAGATCACGCGCGCGAAGACGTCGCGGCCAACCATGTCCGTGCCGAATGGGTGTTCCCAACTCGGCGGCAGCAAGAAATCGGACAATTCCTGGGCAAAGGGATCGTAGCTGGTGAGCAGCGGCGCGAAAATGCCGGCCAGCACGATGACCGCGAAAATCGCCGTGCCGATGCGCAGCGAGAGCGGCCACATCGCCAACTCCGCCTTGATGGCAACCGCGCCGGGCATCTGCGTTCGCATCGATCCCGGACCTACCGCCGCAACACACGGCGGTCGATCGCCATATAGCTGAGATCGGCCACCAGATTGATCGTCACAACGATAACCGCGAAGACCAGCGACAGACCCTGGATCACCGGATAGTCGCGAAACCCGACCGCCCGGACGAGAAGCGAGCCGAGTCCCGGAAAGGCGAACACATACTCCACCACGACGGCGCCGCTCAACAGCCACCCGATGTTGACGGCCAATACGGTGATAAGCGGGATGAGCGCGTTGCGCAGAACGTGCTTGATGACGATGCGTCTCCGGCTCAACCCTTTCGCGCGGGCGACTTCGATATATTCAGCCGTCATCACGTCGAGCATCGCGGATCTCAGCGATTGCACGAGCATGGGCGTGAGAAACAAAGCGATGGTCACCGATGGCAGGAACAGATGCCAAAGATGCTCGATGAAGTTCTCGCCGTAGCCCGAGATGGGGAACCATTTGAGCTTCAGGCCAAAGAGCAGGATGAGCAGCAGCCCGACCCAGAAGGGCGGCATGGCGAAGCCGATCATGCCGGCCAGCCGGATGCCGTGGTCGACGGGCCGCTCGGCGCGCAGCGCCGCGACAATCGCCATCGGCACCGCAAGCAGCACCGCCAGGAAGGCGCTGTAGGCGAGCAGGAATAGCGACGGGCCGAGCCTTTCGCCGACGATTTCGCTGACCGGCGCCCGTTGAACGATCGATACGCCGAGATCGCCGGTCAGCGCCTTGCCGACGAAGTTCAGGTATTGCACCGGCAGCGGCTTGTCCAAGCCGAGCTCGGCATGGGCCGCGGCCAACACCTCGGGCGTTGCCCGTCCGTGCATCATGATCTGCACCGGGTCGCCCGGCACCAGATGCAAGGCCAGGAAGGATACCAGGGAGACCCCGATCAGCACCGGAATCATCTGCAGCAGCCGGCTCAAGAGATAGTCGACGATCGGCATCGCGGGATCCAGTCGCGACGACGGCGGCTGAGCGGTCCTGAAGGACCGGTCAGCCGCCGCCAGGCGCGTCGTTGCTTACTGGTCGACCCAAACGTCCTTGATCCACCACCAGCCGTTGGCAAGCTGGCGCCATCCCTTGACTCGGTTGTGGTAGGCGTTGACCGCGGGAACGAAGTTCAACGGCACGCTGTAGCCGTCGTGATAGGCGATCTCCTGCACTTTGGCGTAGAGCGCGGCGCGCTCCGCCGGTTCCGCCACTTCGCGCGCCTGGGCCAAGAGACCCGTGATCTCCGGACTGTTGTAGTTCGAGAAGAATGACCTCGTCCCACTGTTGTAATCGGCCTGGATCACCGCCAATTCATCCGTGTCGTTGATGTCGCTGGTGATGTAGCTGACATAGGCCTGATAGTCGCCGCTCTCGGCCTTGCCGAAGGCGGTGCCGACGTCGAACTCGACGATGTTCACGTTGAGCCCGGCCGCCGCCCAGCCCTGTTGCAGGATCGTCGCGATCTGCCGAAACGGCGCGTTGCCGGTATCGACCATCAGCTCGATCGGTGCGCCGTCATAGCCGGCCTGCTGCACCAGCTGCTTCGCCTTCGCCACGTCGAACGGAATGTTTTTCACGGCATCGGAATGGAAATTCACCTTCGGCATGTAGGAATTCGGCAGCTCGCCATAGCCGAAATAGACGACCTTTAGAATCGCCTCGCGGTCCGCCGCGTAGTTGAGCGCCAAGCGGATGTCCTCTTTGTCCAGCGGCGGATTGGCATGATTCAGATAGACGTAGTCGAGCCGGAAAATCGGCTGAACCTCGAGCGTAATGTCCGGGTTGCCCTCCATCGAGCGCGCCTGGTTGAACGGCACCGTCTGGATCACGTCGTAGTCGCCGTTGCGCAGGCCAAGTACGCGGCTGTTGCTCTCCGGCACGTACGTCATCTCGACTCGATCGAGATAGGGCAAGGGCTGCCCGTCGAGCCCTTTGTCCCAGTAATGAGGATTGCGGGTGAGAACGACGCGCGAGCCGCGGGAATACTCCTCGACCTGGAACGGCCCGGCGCAGACCGGCTTCTGCCCGAACGCTCCCGGATCGGCCTCATAGCTCGCCTTCTCGACGATCCCGGCGGCGAACAAGGAAAGGACCGACAGCAGCGGCGTGTAGCGTCGCTTCAGGGCAATCTTCACGTGGCGATCGTCCACGATCTCGATCGATTCGACCGGCTCGAAACCGAAGGCGTAGGCTGCGCTTGGGCCGCCGGCCGTATTCAGCGAAAAGACAACGTCCTCGACCGTGACCGGTTTGCCGTTGCTGAACTTGGCGTCGCGGATCTTGAAGGTGTAGACCAGATTGTCCGCCGAAACCTCCCACGATTCCGCCAACCCCGGCCGGAGCCCCAAGCCCGTTGCGTCGGCTTCAGTGAGCGAATCGCAGACCTGCTCGAGCGCGTAAATCGAGCCGTTATCGGCCGGAATGAAGGGATCGAAGGTCAGCGGCTCGTCCGGTCGCGCCAACGTCAACGTTCCGCCGCGCTTCACCTCGGCGGCATCGGACGCCGTCGGCGCGCTCAGTGCCCCGAGGACGCCGAGCGCGATCGACAGGGCCGACACGCCGGCCAACCGCACCGGGCGGAAGCGTCCGGTCGTAACTCGTCCAAATCCATGCATGTCGCGTCTCCTCAGTCAGGTTTCTGGTTATTGGATCGGAAAGGACCCCTCCCGATTGAAGCGGTCCCACATGGCTCGGTAGGCGCCATGGTCGACGAAATAGTTGCGCTTGCTCAACTTCGCGATCCACGAATCGGTCACGTCCTCGGCGCGCTTCCAGCAATCCAGGATGAATTCCGATTTTACCTTGGCCGGCGCCGCCTTGACCCGCGGCGCCTCCGCGAAGAACTGGCCTTCCAAATCATCGAAATCGGCGCGGATCTGCGGCTTCACCTCGCGATAAGCGGCCATCGCGCGACGGTGCAGATGCTCATGCTTCCACCACAATGAGCCCTCGGTATAGGTGCCCTGCGGTGTCGGCCCGAGATCCGGTATCTCGGCCTCGAAGAACAGCGGCTTAAAGCAGGAAAGATCCGTTGCCGAGGTGCCGGTCATCCACACGACGACACCGCGATCACTCGCGTCGGAGATCATCGCGCCGGTGGCCTGCCAGAACCGCGACTCATTCGGACCGGCATGCATGCACACACGCGTGGGACGATC
>JBBDWW010000259.1:0-3657 GCA_040902645.1 Dongiaceae bacterium
GGATTGCAGTGGCCATGGTCGGCGATGGCGTGAACGACGCGCCGGCGCTGGTGGTAGCCGATCTCGGGATCGCCATCGGCGCCGGCACCGATGTGGCGGTGGAATCGGCCGACGTCGTTCTGGTCAGGAGCGACCCGCGCGATGTGGCCGCGATACTCGGCCTGTCGCGCTCCACCTATCGCAAGATGGTCCAGAACCTGATTTGGGCAACGGGCTACAACACGATCGCCATTCCGATGGCGGCTGGCATCACCTTCGGAACAGGTTTCATGATGACCCCGGCAGTCGCCGCCGTCTTCATGTCGGCCAGCACCGTCATCGTCGCCATCAACGCTCAGTTTCTGCGCTTCCACAGGAAGAAATGAGGAGCATGTTTGCTTGCGACTGATCCTGCCCTTGCCCGGAAACGAGACTTTCGCCCGCGATCTGGCAGAAGCCGGAGGATGGGAGTTGGGCCAGATCGAGACGCGCCGCTTTCCCGATGGCGAGACTTATGTCCGGATTCTCTCCGATGTTGCGGCCCGGCCCGTCGATCTCGTCTGCACCCTGGCACGGCCGGACGACGGGTTCCTGCGTCTTCTCTTTGCGGCCGACGCGGCCCGATCGCTTGGCGCGAGCGCCGTCACGCTCGTTGCACCCTATCTCGCCTATATGCGGCAGGACCGTCGCTTCTTGCCGGGTGAAGCGGTGACGTCAAGGACCTTCGCGCGTCTCCTCTCCTCAACCTTTGACCGGCTGGTGACGGTCGATCCGCACCTGCACCGCTATCCGGCCCTTTCTCCGCTCTACACGATCCCGGCAACGACCTTGCATGCCGCGCCACTGCTGGCCGACTGGATCGCGACGGCGGTTGAGACACCGCTCGTCATCGGCCCAGACGAAGAAAGCGGGCAGTGGGTTTCGGCCATCGCGATGCACATCGGCGCCCCCTATGCGGTGCTGCGCAAGATCCGACGCGGCGACCGGCACGTCGACATCGAACTCCCTGATTTCTCGGAATGGCGTGGCCGGCAACCAGTCCTCGTAGACGACATCGCATCCTCCGGCCACACACTTGTCGAGGCCGCGCGGCAATTGCTACTTCAGGGATTGGCGCAGCCGATCTGCGCTGTTATCCACGGCGTATTCGCCGAGGGTGCTTACGAGCGTCTTCTGGCCGTCGCGCAGAGGATTGTCTCCAGTGACAGCGTTCCCCATCCGAGTAATGGCATCCGCCTTGCACCCCTGATCGCATCTGCTCTCGCATTCGCAGATGAGTCTGACGATCACCTGATCCGCCACCGCCGGCCACCCGAACCGATCGATGACGTCGAGCGGGCGGGTATCGACTCGTTTCCGGCCAGCGATCCGCCACCCTGGACAGGCGGCGTCAAATCATGAGCGAAACGAAATTGCCGGCATTCGGGCGGTGGCGGAAGGGCTACGGACCAATTCAGCACGGCACCGAAACGGTCGATCGGATTGCGGCTTTGGCAGCATCCGGGCGCCTTGATGCGGATATGCTCTACAGCCTGCTCGCGGCCGCCGATCGCCTGACCTGCGCGGCGATGTGGACTGTCGCGCATATGACCTACGCCCGCCGCGTCGATCTTTCCGGCGCCCCGCTGCCGGCGGCCGCCTTTAAGCCGACGCCCGAAGGCCATACCGGCGGCTCGCTGAACATGGTGCCCGCCTTTGTCGGATTTCTTACCGCCAACACGATCACTGGAAAGACCCGCTCCTGGCTGATGGGGCAAGGCCATTGCGTCGCTGCGATCGAGGCCATCAATGCGCTGACCGGCGACGTTTCGCCGGCTCAAAAGAGCCGCTACGACCGCACGGAGTATGGACTCTCACGGCTCGCCGCCGACTTTTATTCCTACGCGATCGACGCCGAGGGCCACGCCGCAGTCCCGCTTGGAAGCCATGCCGGTCCCAATACGGCCGGAGCAATCTCCGAGGGTGGCTATCTCGGCTTCGCGGAGGTTCAATACGTGCATATGCCGCTTCCCGGAGAGAATCTCGTCGCTTTCCTGAGCGACGGTGCTTTCGAGGAACAGCGCGGTTCAGACTGGACGCCCCGCTGGTGGCGGGCCGAGGATTCTGGCGTTGCGATCCCGGTTATGATCCTGAACGGACGGCGCATCGAGGAGCGCGCCCAGATTGCCCAGCAGGGCGGTTCCGAATGGCTCGCGACCCATCTTCGCCACAACGGCTTCGATCCGATTGCCATCGACGGCCGTGACCCGGCCGCCTTTGCTTGGGCAATTCTCACCGCCGAGGAACGTCTTGAACGGTTCGCCACCGATCCCGACCACAGGTATCCGGCGCCCATCCCCTATGTGATCGCCGAGACGGTCAAAGGGTTCGGCTTTCCGGGAGCCGGCACCAATGCCGCGCACAACCTCCCGCTCGAAGGCAATCCGTCGCGTGACGATGCGGCGCGAAACGCCTTCAACCAGGCATCGGCGGCGCTCTTCGTGTCTCCGGAAGAGATCGACTGCGCCGTCGCCACCCTCGCCATCCACGGCCGTCAGAACCGGCCGCTCGAAAGCCGGCATCCGCTCGCCATGCGGCGCCCGCCATCGCCGCAGCTTCCCGAACCCGAATGGACCCGCGCGGGCGATCCGCCGGACTGCGCCATGCATGCGCTCGACCGCTGGTTCGTGCGCGTCGTCGACGCCAATCCGGACCTGCGGCCGCGGGTCGGCAATCCTGACGAAATGCGCTCCAACCACATGGGTGCAGCACTCGATCGCCTGCGACACCGCGTCAACATCCGGGAGCCAGGCGTGGCCGACGCCGTGGACGGCGCCGTCATCACCGCGCTCAACGAAGAGGCTGTGGCTGGCGCCGCGCTCGCCAACAAGGGCGGGCTCAACCTGATCGTTAGTTACGAGGCCTTCGCCATGAAAATGCTCGGCGGTCTCCGTCAGGAGATCGTTTTCGCCCGGCGCCAACGCGAGACCGGCCAAGCCCCAGGCTGGATCTCCGTACCTCTCGTCGTAACCTCCCACACTTGGGAGAACTCCAAGAACGAGCAGTCGCATCAGGATCCAACGATCGGCGAGGCGTTGCTCGGCGAGATGTCGGACACCGCGCGGGTGCTTTTTCCGGTCGACGCGAACAGCACCGTGGCCGCGCTGCGATCGGTCTATAACGGACGCGGCCATGTCGCCTGCCTGATCGTATCGAAGCGTGACATGCCTCACCGGCTCGATGGCACAGAAGCAGGGCGGTTCGTGACCGAGGGCGCAGCCCATATCGACGCGGATCCCGGCGCAGCCGACCTGCAATTGGTGGCGATCGGCGCCTATCAGCTCGAGGAAGCACTCAAAGCCGCCCAGCGATTGAAGACACGTGGTCGCCGTGTCGTGGTAACGGCTGTTTGCGAGCCCGGCCGCTTCCGTGCGCCGCGCGATCCACTTGAAGCCGCCTTCACGGCACGCGACGACGACGTAGCGGCATTGTTTCCGCCGGAGCTGCCCCGCGTCATCGTCACCCATACGCGGCCCGAACCGATGCTCGGACTGTTGAGACGGCTGGACGGAGGTCCACTGAGGACCACCGCGCGCGGCTATGTAAGCCGTGGGGGCACGCTTGACGTCGCCGGCATGCTGTTTGCCAATCGCTGCTCCTGGGCGCATCTGATCGATGCAGCGGTCCCATTAGCCGGAT